>NZ_JASZYL010000030.1:0-24607 GCF_030316985.1 Variovorax sp. J31P179
TCGGGTTCGAGGCACCAAGTACAAACCGACCTCTGTGCCGGACGCCGCACGCAATTACACAGCGTTTCATGGGCCGTGGGTCGCGCACCGCGCGATGGAGCAACTAGGATGTTCGCGAAGGCGGCAGCCGCCCAAGGAGCAGCAGACATGCATCGACTCAAGGCTTTGGCAGCGATCGGGTTCTTCGTCGCGGGGCAGGCCGCGCTGGCGCAGGCGCCGCGGGAGGCGGACGATGCGTCCGTCCTGTCGTGCGCCGACTTCAATGCCGCGGCGTCGCAGGTGCTGCCCGGCCAGAACGCCAGCGAAGCCCAGCGGCGCCGTGCCATCGAGGCGCAGGACTACCTCGGCAACGGCATGGTCTGGCTGCACGGCTATCTCACCGGGCGCAACGGCCCGGCGGTCGGCAAGCTGACCCGCGACTGGATCAGCACCCAGGTCACCCGGCTCGGAAAGGCATGCGCGGCCGCCGCCGACCCGGCCAAGACCCGCATCGTCGACCTGGTGCAGAAGCCATGAGGACGCTGCATGCGCTGGTCGCCGTCGCGCTGCTGGTGGCGGCAGGCGCGGCCGATGCACAGCGCCACCATTCGCGCCATCGGCCGCCGCCGCACCACTGGAACAGCGGCTGGAACAACAACCACTGGAACAACGACTGGCACAACCGCCGCGACGCCCAGCGTGCCGGCGTGGTGACCGGCGTGCTGGCCGGCGGGGTCGCGGGTTCGGCGGAGCGCCAGCGCGCCGACCAGCGCCACGCCGACTGCCTCTGGATCACCGGCAACACCTGGGAGTGCGACCGCCGCCGCTGGGACGACGAGATGCGCGCACGCGACCGGGCGCGCCGCACCGGCGTGGTCGCGGGCGTGGCGGCCTACGCGATCGTTCGCAATTGAGGGTCGCCAGGCTCGTATCCTTCGGGTTCCACCCCTTCGTGCGGAGGATGCTTGACCTACCAGCTTCACTACTGGCCCACGATCCAGGGCCGCGGCGAATTCGTCCGCCTGGCGCTCGAGGCCGCGGGCGCTGCCTATGTCGACGTCGCGCGCGAGCCGCCGTCCAGGGGCGGCGGCGAATCGAATCTGGGGCGCCGGCTCGACGATCCGGACAATCCCCGGCCCTCGTTCGCGCCGCCCTTCCTGGTCGACGGCGACATCGTGGTCGGCCAGACCGCGGCGATCCTGCTGTACCTCGGTCCGCGCCTCGGGCTCGCGGGCGTGGGCGAGGCCGACGGCCTCTGGACGCACCAGCTGCAGCTGACCGTCGCCGATTGCGTGGCCGAGGCGCACGACACCCATCATCCGCTGTCGACCGGGCTCTACTACGAAGACCAGCGCGAGGCCGCGCTGGCGCGCGCCAGGGCCTTTCGCGAGGAGCGCATTCCGAAATTCCTGAACTGGTTCGAGACGGTGCTGAAGCGCAATCCGTCCGGCGACCTGCACCTGGTCGGCGACGTCCTCACCTACGCCGACCTCTCGCTGTTCCAGCTGGTCGCGGGGCTGCGCTATGCCTTCCCCAAGGCCGCCGCGCGGGCCCTGGCCGACACCCCGGCGGTCGTGAAGCTGCATGCCAACATCGGTCGCCGGCAGCGGGTGCACGACTATCTGCGCAGCTCGCGCCGGATTGCCTTCAACGAGGACGGGATCTTCCGCGCCTACCCCGAACTCGACGGCTGATGCCGGCGGGTCGGCGGACGCGCTAGGGGGCGATCGACTCGTCCCCGTCCTTGCGCATGCGCAGCGCGGCCTCGTAGAGCGCATTGCGCGGGGCGCCGCTGATCTCGGCGGCGACGCGCACCGCGGTCTTCACGGGCAGTTCGGCCAGCAGCAGCCGCAGCACGCGTTCGCCCTCGATGCCGTCGTCGACGGCCGCGGGCTTGGGGTGCAGCACCAGCGCGAACTCGCCGCGCGTGCGGTCGCGGCTGGCGGCGAACCAGCCGGGCAAGTCGGCGGCGGCGACGGTGGCGATCTCCTCGAACTGCTTGGTGAGCTCGCGCCCGACGGTGACCTTGCGCTCGCCGAGGGTGGCCAGCGCGCGGGCCAGCGCCTCGATGCGATGCGGCGCCTCGAGCAGTACGACGCTGCGGGGCTCGTCGGCCAGCAGCAGCACCGCGGCATCGCGCTCGCCCGCCTTGCTCGGCAGGAAGCCGCCGAACACGAAGGCGCTGCCCGCGTCGCCGGCGGCGACCAGCCCGGCGGCGCCGACCAGGGTGGTCACGCTGCTGGCGCCCGGCAGGGGCAGCACGCGATGGCCGGCGTCACGTGCCGCGGCCACCAGCCGCGCGCCCGGGTCGCTGACGCCGGGCGTGCCGGCGTCGCTGACGTAGGCGATGCGCTCGCCCGCGGCCAGCCGAGCGATCACCGTCTGCGCGGCCTCGCTCTCGTTGTGCTGGTGCAGGGCCAGCAGCTGCGCGCCCGGGCGGTCGATGCCATAGGCCCGCAGCAGGCTCTGCGTGTGGCGCGTGTCCTCGCAGGCGACCGCGTCGACCATTTGCAGCACGTGCAGGGCGCGCAGCGTGATGTCCGCCAGGTTGCCGATCGGCGTCGCGACCACGTAAAGGGTCGCCTGCGGATAATGCTGCGAACCCGCGGCATCACGCGCGGCGAGCAGGGCGGCGCCGAACGAAGCGGGAGCGATGGAAGTCAATGGCTTATCTCCAGAACAAGGCGGCGGGGCGGACATCGCTGCCGACGACCAAGCAGCGCGGCGACGCGGCCGAAGACGCCGCGCTCGAACACCTGCAGGCGGCCGGCCTCGGGCTGGTCGCGCGCAATTATCGAACCCCCGGCCGCGGCGGCGGCGAGATCGACCTCATCATGCGCGATCCGCGCGACGGCACGCTGGTGTTCGTCGAGGTCCGCGGCCGTTCCAGCGCGACGCACGGAGGCGCCGGCGGCAGCATCACCGGCGTGAAGCAGCGCCGCATCGTCTTCGCGGCACAGCACTACATCAGCCGGCTGCGCGTGCTGCCGCCGTGCCGCTTCGACGTCGTGCTGGTCGAAGAACGCATCGAGTGGCTCCAGGCCGCGTTCGATGCCGGCTGAACCGGGCGGCTGCTCACGTTTTGTTTCAGTCCCAGGGTGGAAACCCGCAGTTATCATCCGGGCCAAATGCTAGAGCAACGGATTCAGCAGCACTTCATCGACAGTGCGGACCTCAAATACCAGGCCGGGCCACTGCTCGGCAAACCGATCTCCCAAGCCATGCAGGCCTTGCTGGCCTGCGTCACCAGCGGCGGCAAGATCCTCGCCTGCGGGGCCGGCGTTTCCGGCTTCCTGGCGGCGCAGTTCGCGGCCCAGTTCGTCGGCCGCTTCGAGCGCGACCGCCCCGAGCTGGCCGCGATCGCGCTGCCCGGCGATGCCACCGACCCCGCCGCGGACACGGCCGAATCGCTGGGCGCCGATCGCTTCGCGCGCCAGGTGCGCGCCCTGGGCCAGGCCGGCGACGTGCTGCTGGTGCTGAGCGTCAGCGGCCAGTCCGCCGCCGTGCTGGCGGCGGTCGAGGCGGCCCATGCGCGCGACATGACCGTGGTGGCCCTGCTCGGCAACGCGGCGCCTTCGGGCAGCGGGACCGGGGGCGCCGTGGGCCGTGCGCTGCGCGAGACCGATGTCCAGGTCTGCGTGCCGCACGAGCGCGCGGCGCGCATCCACGAGATCCACCTGCTGGTGCTGCACTGCCTGTGCGACGGCGTCGATGCGCAGCTGCTCGGTGACCAGGACAGCGACTCTTCCTCGGCCTGAGCGCGCCCGGTCGTCCCGCTACTGCGATGGCGCCCCGGCCTTGGCGGGTGCCTTGCGGTCGCTGATCCGGTCGAGCAGATCGCGATAGCCCGGCGATTCGCGCAGCAGCCTCCCGCCCAGCGCGCGCAGCCGGTCGACCTCTTCGGCCGACAGCACGAAGCTGGTCGGCAGATTCATGAAGTAGCGCTGCTCTTCGGGGTCTTCGATGGCGTCGAAACTGACGTCGATCGCATCGAAGCTCAGCGTCGGCACTGCCGCCTCGGCCTGCGCGCGCGACATGCCGGACAGCCGCAGCTCGGCCACCTTGAGGTCGCGCTTGTCGGCCCAGCGTTGGGCGATGTCCTTCAGCAGTTCGACCGACTCGTAGGAGAAATGGTCGATCGGCACGCTCGACGACTGCAGCAGTTGCGCCACGATGCCTGGCGCGCGCGCCTTGCGGTCCCAGTCGGTGGCCGGCGCCGAGCGCGAATTGACCACCACGACCACGATGCGCCGGATCTCGTCGAATCCCGCCTGGCGCTGGAAGGAAGGGCTGGCCTCGAGCTCCTCGAGGGCCTCGAGCAGGCCGCGCAGCCCCAGGTTGTCGGAGACGCCGCCATCGACCACGTGCAGGTAGGGCCGGTTCTTGCTGTCCTCGAAGTTCTTGATGTCGCGATAGCGCAGCAGCGCGCGGCCGGCGGGGCGCGCGGGCGAGTCGGGCCGGGTGACGTCGCGGACCCAGGGCGGCAGGGTGGCGCCGCACTGGCCGCCGTAGTTGTAGTAGGTGACCGGCGACAGCACGGCGGGCACGGCCGAGGAGGTCGCGGCGGCCCGGGCCAGCCGCACCGTGCCGAGGTCGGAGCAGATCAGGTCGAACTGCTCCTGCGAGAACTGGAAGCGGGCACCGGTCGAGAGGTCGGTGCCGGTGACCGCGGTCACCGGCGTCGGAAGCTTGAGCAGGTCGGCGAAGGTGGCGCCGTTGAACAGGATCTCGTCGTAGTAATCGGCCGCCAGTTCGGAGCGTCCGTACAGGCCGCTGCCGAGGCTGAACCAGTTGAGCGGATTGAGCGCGCGCCAGGTCAGCGTGCCCTGCACGTCGCGCTTCAGGAAGCGCGGCTCGTACTCGGTGAACAGCCGGTCGCCGTAGAGCGCGTAGGCCAGCGCCGTGAAGCTGCCGCCCGAGACGCCCGAAATGGCATCCACTTCCTGGAGCAGATTGCGCTGCACGCCTCCGACCATGACATCGGTGCGCCGCAGTTCCTCGAGCACGCCGTACGAGAACGCCGCGGCCCGCGTGCCGCCGCCCGAGAAGGTCAGCATGAACACCGTGTGCGGGTCGTTGGTGACGCCTTCGTGCTGGCGCTTCAGCATCCGGTTGACCCGGTAGCCGCTGTCGAAGTCGACCTTCGCGATCGGCGGGTTGACCGGGGCCAGCGCGTTGCACCCGGCCAGCAGCAGCGCGGCCACTGCGGCGGACATCCGGCGCAGCGCGGCCGGACGCGCGATGGATTGATTCACGATGCCTTCCTTGCTCGAACGGTTCGATATCGAATGCCGGATGCGGACCATGCAACATATGCGCCATCCACCGCGCCGAATTGTAGGCAAGAGGCGCGACATGCCGATGGCACGCCCGGCCATGACAGCCGGTAACGGGGGGCGCAATACCCTGGGCTAAACTCGCCGCGGACACAACGCACCGGAAGGCCAACACCCATGAAGACCACATCCACTCAACGCATCGCGATGGCTTTGACCGCAGGCGCCGTACTCGTCGCCGGTCTCACAGCCTGCGTGCCGCTGGTGGTGGGCGGGGCAGCGGCGGCCGGTGTCGGCATGGTGGCGACCGACCGGCGCAGCTCGGGCGCGCAGGTCGACGACCAGGCGATCGAGCTGCGTGGCGGCGCCCGCGTGCGCGAGATCGCCAACGACAACATGTACGTGAGCATCACCAGCTTCAACCGCCAGGTGCTGCTCACCGGCACGGTCGGCAGCGAGGCCGACAAGCGCCGCGTCGAAGACGTCGTGCGGCGCGTCGACAACGTTCGCTCGGTGGTCAACGAACTGGTGGTCGGGCCGCCGAGCACCTTCCAGGAACGCTCCAACGACACCTTCATCACCGGCAAGGTCAAGGCCTCGCTGCTCGATGCCAAGGACATCTTCGCCAACTCGTTCAAGGTCGTGACCGAGCGCGGCACGGTCTACCTGATGGGCATCGCGACCCGCCGAGAGACCGATCGCGCGACCGACATCGCACGCGGCGTCTCCGGCGTCACGAAGGTGGTGCGCGTGGTGGAGATCGTCAGCGAAGCGGAACTGCAAAACCAGCTGCAGCAGCAACAGCAGCAGCCGCAGGGCCAGCCCGGCGGCACGGGCACACCCGCGGGCAGCGCACCGGCCTCGCGTTCGAGCGTGCCGCTGCCGCCGATGGAGCCGCTGCCCCCGCTGCCGTCGTCGTCGACGCCACCGGCCAGCGGCGGCGTCACGACCTCGCCGGTGCGCTGAAACGCAGCCTTATTTCAGGCGCGTGATCAGGCTCGAGGTGTCCCAGCGCCGGCCGCCGGCCTGCTGCACGTCGGCGTAGAACTGGTCGACCAGCGCGGTGACCGGCAGCCGGGCGCCATTGCGCTTGGCTTCGTCGAGCACCAGGCCCAGGTCCTTGCGCATCCAGTCGACAGCGAAGCCGTAATCGAACTTGCCTTCGATCATGGTCTTGCCGCGGTTGTCCATCTGCCAGCTCTGCGCGGCGCCCTTGCCGATCACGGCCAGCACCTCGTTCATGTCGAGGCCGGCCCGCTGCCCGAAGGCGATCGCTTCCGACAGCCCTTGGACCAGGCCCGCGATCGCGATCTGGTTGACCATCTTCGCGAGCTGGCCGGCGCCGCTGGCGCCCAGCAGCGTGACGGCGCGAGCGAAGGCCGCGGCGACGGGCTTGACCTTGTCGAAGGTGGCGGCGTCGCCGCCGCACATGACGGTCAGCGCGCCGTTCTGGGCCCCGGCCTGGCCGCCTGAGACCGGGGCGTCGATGAACTGCAGGCCGCGTTCGAGCGCCGCCTTCGACAGTTCGCGCGCGACGTCGGCCGAGGCGGTCGTGTGGTCGACGAACACGGCGCCCGGGGCCATGCCCGCGAAGGCGCCGTTCTCGCCGAGCACCACCGAGCGCAGGTCGTCGTCGTTGCCGACGCAGCAGAACACGATGTCGGCATTGGACGCGGCGCCGCGCGGCGTGGCCGAGTGGCTCACGGACGCCGGGGCCTGGGGCGCGAATTCGGTCTCCCAGTCGTGGGCCTTGGCCGCGCTGCGGTTGTAGACCGTGACGTGGTGGCCGGCCAGCGCGAGATGCCCGGCCATCGGGTAGCCCATCACGCCGAGGCCGAGGAAGGCGACCTTCTGCGAAGGGACGGGGTCGTAGGTTTTGGGGTTGAGGCTGCTCATGGGGCGTACTTTAGCTCGCCCCCAGGTTGCCCGGCACTTCGTGTCCGGGCGCCCACCCCCGACCGGGGGCGCAGTCGGCGGCCCGGTAAAGCCGGTTCCGCGACTGCCCACCAACGGGCGGGCGCTGCGCGCCGCCGAAGAACAACCACCGCGCCTGCATTCACCGGCCGGCGCAGCCAGGCCCGTTGGTGAAACACCGCGGAACCGGCTTCGCCGGGCCGCTGGTGTTGCCCCCGGCAGGGGGTGGGCGGGCTACACGCAGTGAGCCCAACCTGGGGGCGAGTCGAGTCAGACGATCGCGAAGTGCTCCGTGCCGGCCGAAAGGTCGGTCGTGCGCGCGCGCTGGCTGTTCAGCTTGATCTGCAGCCGCAGGTCGTTGGCCGAGTCGGCGTTGCGGATCGCGTCTTCGAAGGTGATCGCATTGGCCTCGAAGAGATCGAACAGGGCCTGGTCGAAGGTCTGCATGCCCAGGTTGCGGCTCTTCTTCATGATCTCCTTGATCTCGCCGACCTCGCCCTTGAAGATCATGTCGGAGATCAGCGGCGTGTTCAGCAGGATCTCGACCGCGGCGATGCGGCCGTGGCCGTCCTCGGTCGGGATCAGCCGCTGCGAGACCAGCGAGCGCAGGTTCAGCGACAGGTCCATCAGCAGCTGGGCGCGGCGCTCCTCGGGGAAGAAGTTGATGATCCGGTCGAGCGCCTGGTTGGCGCTGTTGGCGTGCAGGGTGGCCATGCAGAGGTGGCCGGTCTCGGCGAATGCGACCGCGTGCTCCATCGTCTCGCGGTCGCGGATTTCGCCCATCAGGATCACGTCGGGCGCCTGGCGCAGCGTGTTCTTGAGCGCCGCCTCCCAGCTGTCGGTGTCGATGCCGACTTCGCGTTGCGTCACCACGCAGTTCTTGTGCGGGTGCACGAACTCGACCGGGTCCTCGACCGTCACGATGTGGCCGTAGGAGTTCTCGTTGCGCCAGTCGATCATCGCGGCCAGCGTGGTCGACTTGCCCGAGCCGGTGGCGCCGACCAGGATGGTCAGGCCGCGCTTGGTCATCGCCACGTCCTTGAGCACCTGCGGCATGCCGAGGCCGTCGATGGTCGGCAGCTTGGCGGGGATGGTCCGCAGCACCATGCCGACCTTGCCCTGCTGCACGAAGGCATTGACGCGGAAGCGGCCGATGCCGGTCGGCGAGATCGCGAAGTTGCACTCCTTGGTGCGCTCGAACTCGGCCGTCTGGCGGTCGTTCATGACCGAGCGCGTGAGCGCCAGCGTGTGCTGGGCGCCGAGGGCCTGGGCCGACACCTTGGTGACCTTGCCGTCGACCTTGATCGCCGGCGGGAAGTCGGCCGTGATGAACAGGTCGCTGCCGTTGCGGCTCACCATGAGCTTCAGCAGGTCGTTGATGAACTGGCTGGCTTGATCGCGTTCCATGACGGTACTCCGGTGCGGCTGGGCAAGGGCTGGGTCAGCCGGGGAAATTCTCGGGGATCTTGGCCTTTCCGCGCGCTTCGGCGGCGGAAATGACACTGCGCCTCACCAGGTCGGTGAGGTTCTGGTCGAGCGTCTGCATGCCCTGGCCGCTGCCGGTCTGGATCGACGAATACATCTGCGCCACCTTGCCTTCGCGGATCAGGTTGCGGATGGCGGGCGTGCCCAGCATGATCTCGTGCGCCGCCACGCGGCCCTGGCCGTCCTTGGTCTTGCACAGGGTCTGCGAGATCACCGCCTGAAGCGACTCCGACAGCATGGCGCGGATCATTTCCTTTTCCTCGCCCGGGAAGACGTCGATGATCCGGTCGATGGTCTTGGCCGCCGACGAGGTGTGCAGGGTGCCGAACACCAGGTGGCCGGTCTCGGCCGCGGTCATCGCCAGCCGGATGGTCTCGAGGTCGCGCATTTCGCCGACCAGGATCGCGTCCGGGTCCTCGCGCAGCGCGGAGCGCAGCGCATTGGCGAACGACAGCGTCATCGGCCCGACCTCGCGCTGGTTGATCAGGCACTTCTTGGAGTCGTGGACGAACTCGATCGGGTCCTCGACCGTGAGGATGTGGCCGTACTCGGTTTCGTTCAGGTAGTTGATCATCGCCGCCAGCGTGGTCGACTTGCCGGAACCGGTCGGGCCGGTGACCAGCACCAGGCCGCGCGGCTTGAGCGCCAGATCGCCGAAAATCTTCGGTGCGTTGAGCTGCTCGAGCGTGAGGATCTTCGACGGAATGGTCCGGAAAACGGCAGCAGCGCCGCGCGACTGGTTGAAGGCGTTGACGCGGAAGCGCGCCAGGCCGTCGATCTCGAACGAGAAGTCGACCTCCAGGAACTCTTCGTAGTGCTTGCGGTGCGTGTCGCTCATGATGTCGTACACCATGGCGTGCACGGCCTTGTGATCGAGCGCGTCGACATTGATGCGGCGCACGTCGCCGTGGACCCGGATCATGGGCGGCAGCCCGGCCGAGAGGTGCAGGTCGGACGCCTTGTTCTTGACGCTGAAGGCGAGCAGTTGGGTAATGTCCACGCAGTTCCTCGGTGACGTTTTGATACGACTTTGAAGATTATGACGATGATTGGCGACAAGCTCCAGCAAGTTCGGACCCGGATCGTGACGGCCTGCACGGCCGCCGGACGTGATCCGGCGAGCGTGCGCTTGCTCGCGGTGTCCAAGACTTTCGACGCCGCGGCGGTGCGCGCGGCGCATGGGGCCGGCCAGCGGGCCTTCGGCGAGAACTATGTGCAGGAGGGCGTGGGCAAGATCGAGGCCCTGGCCGATCTTCGCGCAGAGCTCGAATGGCACTGCATCGGCCCTCTGCAGAGCAACAAGACGCGGGTGGTGGCCGAGCATTTCGACTGGGTGCACAGCATCGACCGGCTGAAGATCGCCGAGCGGCTGGCCGAGCAGCGGTCGGCGCACCTGCCGCCGCTTTCGGTCTGCCTGCAGGTCAACGTGGATGGCGGCGCGAACAAGTCCGGCGTGACGCCGGAAGACGCGCTGGCACTGGCGCAGGCCGTGGCGGCTTTGCCACGTTTGCGGCTGCGCGGGCTGATGGCGATCCCGGAGCCGGCGGCCGATTTCGAGTCGCAGCGGGCGCTTTTCCTGCGTGCGGCGGCGGTTTTCGAGCAGATTCGAGGGGCGGGGATCGAGGTCGACACCTTGTCGCTGGGGATGTCGGCGGACCTGGAGGCCGCGGTGGCGGCGGGCAGCACGATGGTTCGAATCGGGACGGCGATCTTCGGGCAGCGCTAGGTCCGGGGCTTTTCGAACAAGCCCAGAACGACGTTTTTCAGCCACTGGTGCAGCGCCGAGCTTTCGTGGCGCTGGTGCCAGAACAACTCGATCACGCGCGGTGGCGCCTCCAGCGGGACCGGTGCATGGCGCAGCCCGGCCATCCGTTCGGGCTCCAGCGCTTGCGACCACGGCAGCACGGCGATCAGGTCGGAGCGGCGCACCACGTCGTAGGCGGCGGCGTAGTGGTTCACGGTGACGACCAGGTTGCGCTGCATCCCGCGGCTGCGCAGAAAGACGTCGTAGCTCGGCAAGGTCTTGCCCGCCAGGCTGACGTCGACGTGGCGCGCGGCGAGGAATTTCTTCAACGGAATCCGCTCGCTGCGATCGAGCGGATGTCCGGCGCGCATCACGCAGACGAAGCCGGGCGACCACAGCGCCCGCGATTTGAGGAAGGCCGGCCGCTGCACCTCTTCGTTGTAGACGCTGATCGCGAAATCGGCCCGGTTGTCGGCCAGCACCGGGCCGAAGTCCACCAGCGTGTTGGGAATGGTGTGGATCTGCATCGACGGCGCCGACCGGCTCAGCTTCGCGGCCAGCCGCGGCACCACGATGCTGGCCACGTAGTCGGACATCGCGATGCTCAGGCTGGCCGTGCTCTGCACCGCATCGAAGCGTTCGCTGTCCAGCGTCGAGCGGATCGCGTGCAGTGACTGCGCCAGCGGCTCCCACAGATCGAGCGCGCGCCGGGTCGGCTTGACGCCGGCGCCGCTGCGCACGAACAGGGGGTCGTCGAAGGTGTCGCGCAGCCGGCGCAAGGCGTTGCTGACTGTCGGCTGGGTGAGCGACAGCTTTTCGGCCGCGCGGGTGACGGTGCCCTCCGTCATCAGCGCCTCGAAGACCTTCAGCAGATTGAGATCGGCATGGCGGTAGTTCATTGTGCGACTTCATTCACCTGGTCAATAAATACCATCATCACTATAAATTTGTCTCTATGGCGCACCGATCCTACGATCCGGCCCGTCGTCGATGTTCCGTCGGCCTACCGAATCAGGAAGAGAGTTCGCATGACCATGCTGTCGGCTCGAATCGAGCGCTTGCCGTTCTCCAGCTTTCACCGCCGGCTGCTTCTCATCGGCGGTCTGGGCTACAGCTTCGATGCGATGGACGCGGCCGTGATCGCCTTCGTGCTGCCGGTGCTGCGCACCGCCTGGGACCTGAGCAGCGTGCAGATCGGCGTGCTGGCCAGCGCGAACTTCATCGGCTTCTTTTTCGGTGCCCTGGTGGCCGGCTCGCTCGGCGACCTGATCGGTCGGCGCAAGGTGATGATGTCGGCCCTGGCGGTCTACTGCGTGGCCTCGCTGTTCAGCGGGCTGGTCGACGACTGGACGAGTTTTCTCGGGCTGCGCATCGTCGCAGGCTTCGGCACCGGCGCCGAGAGCGTGATCATCGCGCCCTACCTGTCGGAATTCGTGGCGCGCCGCTATCGCGGCGCCTTCACCGGAGCGCTGGCGGGGTTCTTTTCCTTCGGCTTCGTCGCCGCTGCCGTGCTCGGCTACCTGATCGTGCCGGCGCATCCCGACGGCTGGCGCATCGTGATCTTCATCACCGCGACGCCGGTGGTGATGCTGCTGTGGTGGCGCCGTGCGCTGCCGGAGTCGCCGCGCTGGCTGGAGAGCCAGGGGCGGGTGGCCGAGGCCCAGGCGATCATGGACAAGGTCGAGGCCGGCTTCGCGCAGCGCGGGCAGGCGCTGCCCGCGCTCGACCCGGCCGACGTCGCCGCGCCGCCGCCCAGCAGCCGCCGCGGCGGCCTGTGGCAGAACTACGCCACGCTGCTCTCGCGCAAGCTGCTGCGCACCACCAGCATGACCTGGCTGATGTGGCTGTCGATCACCTTCAGCTACTACTCCTTCTTCACCTGGATTCCCAGCCTGCTGGTGCAGAACGGCATGACGATCACCCGGAGCTTCGGCTATTCGCTGGTGATGTACATGGCGCAGGTGCCGGGTTATTTCTCGGCCGCCTGGCTCAACGACCGGATCGGCCGCCAGGCCACCATCGTCAGCTACATGCTGCTGGGCGGCGTCGCGGCCCTGGGGCTCGCGTTCACGCACAGCGACAGCCAGATCATGGTGGCGGGGGTGCTGCTGTCGTTCTTCATGAACGGGACCTACGCGGGCGTGTACGCCTACACGCCCGAGGTGTTCCCGACCCAGGTCCGGGCCACCGGGGCCGGCCTGGCGTCGGCCATCGGGCGCATTGGCGGCATCACGGCGCCGATCCTGGTCGGTTTCATCTACCCGAAGCTCGGCTTCGGCGGCGTCTTCGGGATGACGACGGCCGTGCTCCTGCTGGGCTCGGCCGCGGTCATGGTCATGGGCGTCCCGACGCGCGGCCGCTCGCTCGAAGACATTGCCGCGACCGAACTTTCCTGAGGAGACGCACACGCATGACGACCATCGATTTCGACCCTTTGCTGGCGGGCGTGGCCCGCGCCCACGACGACGCGCGCCAGCCGCAAGCCACCTTCGAGGCCATCGACAAGGCGGCGGCGACCGCGATCGGGCACCGGCTGTTCACGATCCTGGTTCACCACCGCACTGCGCGGGAATCGGAGCGGATCTACAGCAACATGCCCGACGCATACCCGGTGCAAGGGCGCAAGCCGGTCACCGATTCACCATGGATGCAGCAAGTCATGGGGCAGGGGCTGCCGTACATCGGCCGCAACGCGGATGACATCCGCGAGGTGTTCTTCGATCACGCCCTGATTCTCTCGCTGGGCTGCAGCAGCGTGTTGAACATCCCGCTGCGCTGGCGCGGCCAGACCCTGGGGACGCTCAACCTGCTCCACCAGGAGGACTGGTACGGCGACCATCATGTGGCGCGGGCGACCGTGCTCGCGCAACTGGCGCTGCCGGCCGTCATGGCACTGCAACGTCCGACCCACTCGTCTTCCTGAGGCCGCCATGTCCACTGCCGTACTTTTCAAGAACGCCCGCCTGCTCGATCCCCTGCTCGGCGAGTTGCAGGAAGACCGCGACATCCTGGTCGAGCAAGGCCTGGTGAAGGAGATCTCGGACCGGCCGATCAGCACCAGCGCCGCGCGGGTCATCGATGTCAAGGGCAAGACCGTGATGCCCGGGCTGATCGACCTGCACGTCCACGTGGTGGCGGTCGAACTCAACCTCGCGCGCCAGGTGCACATGCCCAATGTGCTGGTGACTCTGCGCAGCGTGCCCATTCTGCGCGGCATGCTGCGTCGTGGCTTCACCACGGTGCGCGACGCCGGCGGCGCCGGCTTCGCTTTCAAGCAGGCGGTGGAGTCGGGGCTGGCGCAGGGGCCCCGGCTGTTCGTGTCGGGGCGCGCGCTGAGCCAGACCGGCGGGCACGGCGACATGCGCGCGCGCTCAGATCACATGGGCGACCCCACGTGCGCCTGCTGTGTGCGCGTGGGTGCGCTGGCGCGGGTGGTCGACGGCGTCGACGCGGTGCGCAAGGCCGCCCGGGAAGAGCTGCAGATGGGCGCCGACCAGATCAAGATCATGGCCTCCGGCGGCGTTGCCTCGCCGACCGATCCGGTGGGCGCCTTCGGCTACTGCGAGGACGAAATCCGCGCCATCGTGGACGAGGCCCGGGCGCGCGGCACCTACGTGCTGGCGCACGCCTACACGGCCGCCGCCATCGCGCGGGCGGTGCGATGCGGCGTCCGCACGATCGAGCATGGCAACCTGGTCGATGCGCCGACCGCCACGCTGATGGCGCAAGCGGGCGCTTTTGCCGTGCCGACGCTCGTCACCTACGACGCGCTGGCCAGCGAGGGCGAAAGCTACGGCCTGCCGCAGGAAAGCGTGGCGAAGGTGGCGGACGTGCGCGAAGCGGGCCTGCGCTCGCTGGAGATCTTCAAGGCGGCCGGCGTAAAGATGGGGTTCGGTTCCGACCTGCTGGGGGAATCGCAGCGCCTGCAGAGCAACGAATTCCGCCTGCGTGCCGAGGTGCTGTCGGCGGCCGAGGCCGTGGCCAGCGCGACCGTCGTCGGTGCGGAGGTGCTCGGCATGAGCGACCGGCTGGGTCGCCTGGTGCCCGGTGCGTTGGCGGACCTCCTGGTCGTCGACGGCAATCCGCTGGCGGATGTGAGCTGCCTGCTGGGGCAGGGCGAGCGGATTCCGCTGGTCATGAAGGAAGGCGTGATCCAGTTCGACGAACTGCAATAGTCACCCGCCCCGGGCCGCCGCCTGTTGCCGTCGCCACTCGACCACCGGCCGGCCGCCCACCCCCCAGTTGTCCAGGTCCACTTCGTCGATCACGACGAAGGTGGTGGCCGGATCCTTGTCGAGCACGCGCACCATCAGCTCGGTGGCGCCGGCGATCAGCTGCTTCTTCTGTTCCTGGGTCACGCCTTCGCGCGTGATCTCGATCCTGATGTAAGGCATGGCGGATCACCAGTGACCTGCGGCCTGCCCGCCGTCGACGTGAAGGATCTCGCCCGTCACGAACTTCGCGTTCTCGAGGAACAGCACCGCGTCGACGATCTCTTCCATTTCACCCATCCGGCCCAGCGGATGCAGGCCGCTGAGCGCCGCATGGGTCTCCGGCGGATGCATAGGCGTCTTGACGATGCCGGGGGCCACCGCATTCACGCGGATGCCGCGCGACGCGTACTCGATGGCCAGCGACTTGGTGGCGGCGTTCAGGCCGCCCTTGGTCAGCGACGCCAGCACCGACGGCACGCCGTTGATCGGCTGGTCCGCGAGGCTGGTCGTGATCTGGACGATGTGGCCCGACCCCTGGGCTTCCATCCGCTTCAGCGCCAGCTGGCTGATGTGGAAGAAGCTGGCCAGGTTGGTGCCGATGTTCGCCGCCCAGTCCTCGGGGGTGAATGCGGTGAACGGCTTGGCCGTGAAGATTCCGGCGTTGTTGACCAGCGTGTCGATGCGGCCGAAGCGGTCCACGCCCTCGCTGAAGATCCGCGCGGCCGTCGCGGGGTCCGCGGCGTCGCCGGCGATCGCCAGGACGCCCGGGTCGTTGCTCGCGGCGATCGAACGCGAATTGGCGACGACCCGGAAGCCGGCCCGGCGATAGGCCTTGACGAGCGCGGCACCGATGCCGCTGGAGGCGCCGGTGATGACGGCGACCTTGGAATTGCTTTCTGTCATGACGAGTCCTTTGAAGTGGAGTGGAGGACTCGACTGTATTGATGTGCTTTCGTTGGATAAAGCGGGTGATAAGTACATCTATCAATACATGATGTAATGAATAGGTAAACCAACGGAGCGAAGCGCCATGAATCGACAATTCGACGACGTGATGCTGGGCAGCATCGAACTGTTCTGCCTGGCGGCCGAGCAGGGCAGCTTCACGGCCGCGGCCGCGACCGCTTCGGTGACGCCGGCGGCGGTCAGCCGTTCGGTGTCACGGCTGGAGGAGCGCCTGGGCGTGCGGCTCTTCACGCGGACGACGCGGCAGATGCGCCTGACCGAGGCCGGGCGCGGCTATTTCGAGCAGTGCCGGCAAGCCCTGAACCAGCTGGTCGAGGCCGAGCGGGAGGCCTCCGGCCACCAGGTCGCGCCGTCCGGCCTGCTGCGCATCAGCGCGCCGACCACCTACGGCCACTACCGCCTGCTGCCGCTGCTGCCGGGCTTCCGCGAGCGCTTTCCGGCCGTGAAGGTCGAGGTCAACGTCAGCAACCGCAACATCGACTTCGCGGAAGAGGGCTACGACCTGGCGATACGGGCCCGGGCGACCGCCGACTCGAGCCTGGTTTCGCGCCTTCTGGAGGACACGCCGCTGGTGGTCGTCGCCTCGCCCGACTATCTGCGGCGCCACGGAACGCCCGTGACGCTCGACGAACTGCAGGCGCATGAATGCATCCAGTTCGAATTGCCCAGCAGCGGACGCGCCATTCCGTGGCTGTTCCGGCGCGACGGCCAGGAACTCGAGCTGCAGACCTCCGGCGGCTATGCGTGTTCGGACGACGTGACCGCCGGCGCCACGCTGGCGCGCCACGGTGCCGGCGTGTTCCAGGCCTATCGCTTCGTCGTCGAGGAAGACCTGCGCGCCGGCCGGCTGGTCGAGCTGCTGCAGGATTTCGGCGGCCGTTCGCGGCCGCACAGCCTGTTGTATCCGCACCGGCGCTTCGTGCCGCTGCGAGTGCGCGCCTTCGTCGATTACCTGCTCGGCCAGCGTTCGGCCCAGGCAGCTTCCTAGCCCGGCAGCGGAATCCGCGCGCTGCTCTTCACTTCTTCCATCACCGCATAGGTCCGCGTCTCGCGCACGCCCGGCAACTGCCACAGCACCGTGCCGGCGAAGTCGCGGTAGGCCGTCATGTCGGCCATGCGGGTCTTGAGCAGGTAGTCGAAGCCGCCGGCGACCATGTGGCATTCCATGATCTCGTCGCGCACCTGCACCGCGGCCTTGAAAGCGTCGAACACATTGGGCGTGGTGCGGTCGAGCAGCACCTCGACGAAGACCGTGAAGCCGCGGCCCAGCTTGTGCGGATCGAGCCGGGCCTCGTAGCCGAGGATGAAGCCGTCGCGCGCCAGCCGCTGCACCCGGGCCAGCACGGCGGTCGGCGACAGCGCCACGGTCTCGGCCAGCTTGAGGTTCGAGATTCGCCCGTCTTCCTGAAGAACTTTCAGGATTTTCATGTCGATGCGGTCGAGATCGGTGGTCGATTCATTGGTCACTAGAGAATTATCTGGTGAACAGCTGAAATTTGGTGAATAACTCGGTGGTGGAAGGCGGAGCATCGCCGCATCGACCACCGGAGTTTTCGCCATGCGCCTGCCCAGCCCCTACCGCCCCGAAGCCGACATCGTCTCGCACCGCCTCGTCTCGCTGAAGGGCGCGCTCGACTGGGCGGCCATCGTGCCCGTCGCCACGCCCTGGGTGCGCGCCGTGCGCCACAGCCCGCCGCCGTTCTGGGCCATGGAGAGCCTGCTGCGCGAATACCCGATCTCGAGCGCCGAGGGCCTGGCCCTGATGCGCTTGGCCGAGGCGCTGCTGCGGGTGCCCGACGCCGAGACCGCGATCGCGCTGACCGCCGACCAGTTGGGCCGCGCCAACTTCGACAGCAGCGCCGATTCGACCCTGGCGCGCCTGTCGTCCTCGGCGATCGCGCTGTCGAAGAAATTCCTGCCCGAGCAGGAGGCCGAGCCGGGCCTGATGGTCAGGCTCGGCGCCCGCACCGTGGTCGCCGCGACCCTGCGCGCAGTGCAGTTGCTGGGCCGCCAGTTCGTGCTCGGCCAGACCATCGAGGAGGGCATGGCCGAGGCTCGCTCGGCGCATCGCAAGCACTCGGCGCTGCGCTTCAGCTACGACATGCTGGGCGAGGGCGCCCGCACCGATGCCGATGCGCTGCGCTACCTCGACAGCTACGTGAACGCGATCCGCTCGATCGCCGCCGGCGCCGACCGCGACGGCACGCCCGAGCAGAACGACGGCATCTCGATCAAGCTCAGCGCGCTGCATCCGCGCTACGAAGACGCCCAGCACGCGCGGGTGATGCGCGAGCTGGTGCCGCGCGTCTGGCAGCTGTGCCTGCTGGCGGCCGATGCCGATCTCAACCTCACGATCGATGCCGAGGAGGTCGACCGGCTCGAGCTCTCGCTCGACGTGTTCGAGGCGCTGGCGGCCAGGGTGGCGGCCGAGAAGCCGCAGTGGCGCGGCTTCGGCCTGGCGATGCAGGCCTACCAGACGCGGGCGCTGGAACTGGTCGAGCACGTGACCGGGATCGCCCGCAAGCACAAGCTGCGGCTGATGTGCCGGCTGGTCAAGGGCGCCTACTGGGACGCCGAGATCAAGCGGGCCCAGGAACTCGGGCTGCCGCACTACCCGGTCTTCACGCACAAGCACCACACCGACCTCAGCTACCTGGCCTGCGCGCGGGCGCTGCTGGCGGCGCCGGATGCGATCTACCCGCAGTTCGCCACCCACAACGCGGGCACGATCGCGGCGATCCTGGCGATGGCGGGCAGCGTTCCATTCGAATTGCAGCGGCTGCACGGCATGGGCGAGGGCATCTACCGCGAGGTGATGAAGAGCACCACCGTGCCGGTGCGCGTCTACGCGCCGGTCGGCCGGCACAAGGACCTGCTGGCCTACCTGGTGCGCCGGCTGCTCGAGAACGGCGCCAACTCGTCCTTCGTGAACCAGCTCGGCGACGAGTCGGTCGGCATGGACGAGCTGCTGGTCTCGCCGCTCTGGCTCGATCGCCATGTCTCGCTGCCGCTGCCGCCCGAGCTCTATGGCCCGGTGCCCGCCCGCCGCAACAGCAGCGGCGTCGATCTCGCGGTCGAGGCGATGCGCGCGCCGCTGCTGGCGGCCCACGCGGCCACGACGGTGGCGGCGGTGCCGGCGTTCGATGCCCAGCGCGCCGAAGCAGCGGTGGGCGCCGCGGCCGCGGCCTGGCGCAGCTGGAACCGGACGCCAGTCGCGCGCCGCGCCGCCGTGCTGCGCCACGCGGCCGACGCGCTGCAGGCCGAACTGCCGCGCTTCTGCGCCCTGCTGGTCAAGGAAGCCTTCAAGACCTGGGGCGACGCGGTGGCCGAAGTGCGCGAGGCGGTCGACTTCCTGCGCTACTACGCCGACGAGGCCGAGCGGCTGATGCAGCCGGTCGCGCTGCCCGGGCCGACCGGCGAGAGCAATGAGCTGCGCCTGACCGGCCGCGGCCCCTGGGTCTGCATCAGCCCGTGGAACTTCCCGCTGGCGATCTTCCTGGGCCAGGTAGCGGCCGCGCTCGCCACCGGCAACACGGTGCTGGCCAAGCCAGCCGAGCAGACGCCGGCCGTCGCCCTGGAAGCGGTGCGGCTGCTGCACGCCGCCGGCGTGCCGGCCGAGGCGCTGCAACTGCTGCACGGGCCGGGCGAAACCGTCGGTGCCGCGCTGGTCGCGGCGCCCGGCGTGGCTGGCGTGGTGTTCACCGGGTCGACGCAGGTGGCCAAGATCATCCACCGCGCACTGGCGGCCAAGGACGGCCCGATCGTGCCGCTGATCGCCGAAACCGGCGGCATCAACGCCATGCTGGTCGACTCCAGCGCGCTGCCCGAGCAGGTGGTCGATGCCGTGGTGCAGAGCGCCTTCCGCTCGGCCGGCCAGCGCTGCTCGGCGCTGCGGCTGCTGCTGCTGCACGAGGGCATCGCCGACCCGGTGATCGAGATGATCCGCGGTGCGGCCCGCGAACTGGCCGCCGGCGATCCGGCCCTGCTGGCCACCGATGTCGGGCCGGTGATCGACCGCGAGGCCTTCGACAACATCCGGCGGCACCTGCGGCGGCTGGATTCGGAGGCCACCCGGCTGGTGGCGCCGGCCGACGCGCCGCCGGGGATCGACAACCTGATCCCGCCCCACGCCTACGAGGTGCCGGCCATCGACCGGGTCAGCGACGAGATCTTCGGCCCCGTGCTGCAGGTGGTTCGCTGGTCGGGCGAGCCCCAGGCCGTGATCGAGGCCGTCAACCGGCTGGGCTTCGGGCTCACGCTGGGCATCCAGACCCGCATCGACAGCCGGGCCCTGGCGCTGGCGGCGCGCGCCCATGTGGGCAACGTCTATGTCAACCGCAACATCATCGGGGCGGTCGTCGGCGTCCAGCCGTTCGGCGGCGAGGGGCTCAGCGGAACCGGCCCGAAGGCCGGCGGCCCGCACTACCTGCTGCGCTTCTGTGCGGAGCAAACGCTCACCATCAACACCACCGCCGCGGGCGGCAACGCGGCGCTGCTTGCCGCCATCGCATAAACGCCAAAGCAACGCGCATAGGCATGGCGCGAGGAGCGCACCAAGACTATCGTGGCGCCTGTCCGTTCAACACCAAGGATCGCCATGAGTTCCGTACTCTCCTACGTCCAGCCGACCGCCAACAGCCCCTGGGGCACCTACCTGTCGCAGGTCGATCGCGTCATCCCCTACCTCGGGGACCTGGCCCGCTGGGCCGAGACCCTCAAGCGCCCGAAGCGGGCGCTGATCGTCGACGTGCCGATCGAGATGGACGACGGCTCGATCGCCCATTTCGAGGGCTACCGGGTGCAGCACAACCTGTCGCGCGGCCCGGGCAAGGGCGGCGTGCGTTTCCACCCTGACGTCACGCTGGAAGAAGTGATGGCGCTGTCGGCCTGGATGACGGTCAAGACGGCCGCGGTCAACCTGCCGTACGGCGGCGCCAAGGGCGGCATCCGGGTCGACCCGAAGAAGCTCTCGCTCAAGGAACTCGAGAAGGTCACGCGCCGCTACACCAGCGAGATCGGCATCATCATCGGCCCGCATTCCGACATCCCGGCGCCCGACGTCAACACCAACGCCCAGATCATGGCCTGGATGATGGACACCTATTCGATGAACGTCGGCGGCACCGCCACCGGCGTCGTCACCGGCAAGCCGCTGCACCTGGGCGGCTCGCTGGGCCGGGTCAAGGCCACCGGCCGCGGCGTCTTCGTGACCGGCCGCGAGGCGGCGCGCCGGCTCGGGCTCGACCTGCGCGGCGCCCGCGTCGCGGTGCAGGGCTTCGGCAACGTGGGCTCGGTGGCGGCCGAGCTGTTCGCCGAGGCCGGCGCGAAGATCGTGGCGGTGCAGGACCACACGGGCACCATCGTCAACGAGAACGGCCTCGATCTCGCCGGGCTGGTGCCGGCCTCGCGCACCGACGGCGGTGCCGTGAGCTTCAAGGGCGGCGACGTGATCGACAACGAGGCCTTCTGGGAAGTCGCCTGCGACATCCTGATCCCGGCCGCCCTCGAAGGCCAGATCACGGCCGAACGGGCCCAGAAGACCAAGGCCCGGCTGGTGCTCGAAGGCGCCAACGGCCCGACCGTGCCGACCGCCGACGACATCCTGGCCGAACGCGGCGTGCTGGTGGTGCCCGACGTGATCTGCAACGCCGGCGGCGTCACGGTCAGCTACTTCGAGTGGGTGCAGGACTTCTCCTCCTTCTTCTGGGACGAGGACGAGATCAACGTGCGGCTCGACCGCATCATGATGAACGCGCTCAACAACATCTGGGACACCGCCGACAAGCACAAGATCACGCTGCGCACCGCCACCTACGCGGTGGCCTGCGAGCGGATACTGATGGCGCGCCAGGAGCGTGGCCTGTACCCGTGACCGGGTTGCGAACGGCCGAACGGGCCCGCCTCGAGGCCCTGCTGGCCGGCGGGGGGCGCAAGCTGCTCGGGCTGGTCGGCGCACCGGGTTCGGGCAAGTCGACCGTGGCGCAGGCGCTGCTGGACGCCTTGCCGGGCCGTGCCCAGGTGGTGCCGATGGACGGCTTCCACCTCGCCAACGCCGAGCTGGGCCGGCTCGGCCGCGCCGGGCGCAAGGGCGCGCCCGACACCTTCGACAGCGCCGGCTACGTCGCGCTGCTGCAGCGGCTGCGCAACCAGCCGGCCGGCGAGGTCGTCTATGCGCCCGAGTTCCGGCGCGAGATCGAGGAGCCGGTGGCCGGCGCGATCGCGGTCCGGCCCGAGACGCCGCTGGTGATCACCGAGGGCAACTACCTGCTGCTGGAAGAGGGCCCCTGGGCCGGGGTGGCGCCGCTGCTCGACGAGGTCTGGTACGTGGAGGTCGACGACCGGCTGCGCATCGAACGCCTGCTGCGTCGCCATCAGCAGTTCGGCCGCAGCCCGGAGGCCGCGCGGGCCTGGGTGGCGCAGACCGACGAGCCCAATGCGGCGCGGATCGCCGCCACGCGGGCACGGGCGCATCACATACTTCGCCTGGCCGACTGAACCGGGGAACGCGGCGCCGCCGCCGATGTCCAAGCCGGGCCGCGCTCCCGCGGCTTGCTGGCTTGCCCCCACGCTCCTCACTTCGTGTGTCGCTGCCCCCCAAGGTGGGCCGCAGGCCGCTTTGGGGCGGCCCGGCGCCGGCCTATCGCTTGCCCCCACGCTCCTCACTTCGTGTGTCGCTGCCCCCCAAGGGGGCCGCAGGCCGCCTTGGGGCGGCCCGGCGCCGGCCTATCATTCGCACTTCGACCACTCCATGCCTGCCATGCGCCTTCCGTCCTGCCGCGCCGCCGTCGCGCTGCTGCTGCTGTCCTTGTCCATCGCCGGCTGCAGCTCGCCGACCCGGGTCTACTACGAGCCCGAGGAGTTCGACTCCACCACCACCCATACGCGCAGCTACCCCGCGACCGAGGCCCAGACCTGCGAGGCCGCGCGGCGTGCGCTCTTGAGCCAGGGCTACATGATCACCGCGGGCACCGCCGACCTGGTGACCGGCCGCAAGAGCTTCCAGCCGGCCGCCGAGGTGCACGTCGAAGTCGAGTTCCGCGTGGTCTGCGCGCGCGACAGCCAGCGCGGCGACGGCGGGCGCCGCACGATCGCCTTCGCCAGCGCGCTGCAGGACCGCTATGGGGTGAAAAAGACCAACAATTCGGCCAGCGTCGGCGTCGGCGCGATCGGCTCGCTGTCGCTGCCGTTCAGCTCCAGCGACGATGCGCTGGTCAAGGTGGCGAGCGAAACGCTGACCGACGAGCGCTTCTACGACCGCTTCTTCTCGCTGATCGACCGCTTCCTGCCGGCCGCGGCCGAGGGCAAGCCGGCCGAGGCCTCGCCGGTGGTGACGCCGCAGCCGCTGATCGAGGCGCCGTTGCGGCCGGTGCCGCTGTCGCCGACGCGGGGCTGAGGGTGCCTCCGCTCAGGCGGCGGTCCGGGCCAGCGCGGCTTCCAGCTGTTCGATGCTGAAGGGCTTCTGCAGCCACAGCGCGCCGGGTATCGGTGTCTCCGGCGGCGGCCGGCCGCTGGCGAAGATGATGCCGAGCCGGTCGACCCGGTGGCGGGTCCGCAGGATGTCCGCCAGGTCGAGGCCGGAAAGCGCAGGCAGCCCGACGTCGGTCATCAGGACGTCGAAGGCCTTGTCGTAGAAGCGGTCCTTGGCGCTCTCGGCGCTGCGGACCCCGGTGGCCCAGTGGCCCAAAAGCTGCAGCATCTCGACGGTGGCCGACAAGGCGTCGGCATCGTCTTCCACCACCAGCACGCGCAGGCCCCTGGCGCGCTGCTCCTCTGTCGTTGGTCCGTTGGTTGGCATCGTCGTGTTCTGTCCGGGGGACCACGACTCTAGCGACCGCCGGCGGCGAGCGGGCTTCCGCGAACGCGCCTTTATGCGTAGGAAAGCGGCCCGGTGCGCGATGTCGCAGGCTTGCGCGAGGGCGGTCGCGGGTCGGCTCAACGCACCAGCGTCGACTTGCCGAACAGGCTTTCGATCAGCTCGACCGCGATTTCCGCCGTCCGGTTGCGTACGTCGAGCGCCGGATTGAGCTCAACCACGTCGAGCGAGCCCAGCCGTCCGGTGTCGGCGATCATTTCCATGCACAGCTGCATCTCGCGCCAGGTCGGGCCGCCGCGCACGCCGGTGCCGACGCCCGGCGCATAGTCGGGGTCGAGGCAGTCGAGGTCGAAGCTCACGTGCAAGTGGGTGTCGTCGTCGACATCCTGCAGCGCCTCGGTCATCGTGGTGCGCATGCCGTGCTCGTCGATGTGGCGCATGTCGAAGACGCCGAGGCCGAGCGAGCGGATCGCCGACTTCTCCTCGGCGTCGACGCTGCGGATGCCGAGGAAGCGGATCGCGTCGTGCGCCAGCGCCGCCGGCTCGCCGCTCCAGCCGGTGAGCGCGGCCGGCCCATGGCCGAGCAGGCACGAGACCGGCATGCCGTGCATGTTGCCGCTCGGGCTGGTGGTCTCGGTGTTGACGTCGGTATGGGCGTCGAGCCACAGCACCCGCAGCTTCTGCCGGCGCTGGCGCACGTGGCGGGCGATCGCGCTGATCGAGCCGACCGCAATGCAGTGGTCGCCGCCCAGCAGGATGGGGAGCTGCTTCGCCTCAAGGGCCTGGTCGACGGCGTCGTAGACCAGCCGGTTCCATGCGATCACTTCGGGGAGATGGTGCAGTCCTTCGGCCGGCACCTCCCAGGGCGTGCCCGGCCCGGCCAGGTTGCCGCCGTCGATCACCTCGAAGCCGAGGCCCGCCAGCGTGTTGGCGAGCCCCGCCACGCGCAGCGCGTCGGGCCCCATGCCGGCGCCGCGGGTGCTGGCGCCGATGTCGGTCGGGGCGCCTGTCAGTCGAAGGGTGCGGGTCATGCGCGGCTCTCCAGTTGCCTGTCCAGGCGCTACGGTAGCGCACCGGGATGACAACCGGCAACCGCGACGGCTAACAGGTTGCTGAAATACCTCACCGGATGGTCCCCCGAAATTGGGCCTGAGGCGTTGTCTTTGCAGACCCACGAAACCTGCTCCGATGCGCGGACCTGACACATTCACCGAAG
>NZ_JASZYL010000031.1:0-16967 GCF_030316985.1 Variovorax sp. J31P179
GCCGGCTGCTGCGCGCTCGAACCTGGTCCAGGCCCGCGCGGCCCACCCGGTGCTCGACAAGATGGTGACCATGCGCGAAGAGCTGCGCCAGTTGTGGCTCAACACCTCGAATTCGCGCGAGCAGCTGGCGGCCGACCTCGCCGCCTGGTGCCACCGCGCCGAGGCCAGCGGCATCGCCGGCCTGCGCGAGTTCTCGACCCGCCTGCGTGCAGCGCGCGGCTGAAAAGCTGGCCCCCGGCCCGAATTGCGGGAGAATGCCTTGTTCACAGCCAAACCGGAGGGCCATGCGCGAAGACATCATCAAGCAGGCGCTTTCTGAACGCTACGGCGACGGCTCTGGACCGGGCCCCATTGCTGAGGCCACGATCACCGTTTTGCGTCTGCTTCACGCCGAGCTTGCATTGGTTGTGGGCGCTCAGGCGTCGGCGGCACTGGTTGTGCACGCCGTACATCGCACGCGCTCGAAGCTGGATTGGACCGCGCCACCCGCCGCCGCGCCCGAAACTTTGCTCAAGGCGTTGCACGACGACCTGGCGGCGCGTTCTACCGCTGAATGCTTGTTCGCAGGGGAGACCCTTATTTTTGCTCTGGTCGATCACCTCATTTCCCTGATCGGCGAACCATTGACCCTCCGCATGTTGATTTCGGCTTGGAGCACGCACGGTGCTGACCAGTCCTCCCAGGAGAACCTCTAAATGACCAACAAGGTTGTCATCCGACGACTGCCCACCGGCGTGCCGGGCCTGGACGCGCTGCTCGGCGGCGGGCTGGCGGAATTTTCTTTCAACCTGATCGCGGGAGCACCAGGGTCGGGCAAGACGACCCTCGCGCACCAGATCATGTTCGCGCTCGCCAACCCGGACCGGCGCGCCATCTTCTTCACCGTCCTTGGTGAGCCACCACTGAAGATGCTGCGCTACCAGCAGCAGTACAACTTCTTCGACGCTGCCAAGGTCAACGACTCGATTCGGTTCATCAACCTGGCTGATGAAATCGTGGCCGGTGACTACGACCGCGTCCTGAACCGGATCGTGGAAGAGGTCGAGCGTTTCGGGCCGTCCCTGGTGATGGTGGACTCGTTTCGATCGGTCATCCAGTCGGCAAAGAGCGCCGGCAGGGATGAGATGGACCTGCAGCACTTCGTGCAGCGTCTCGGCATGCTGTTGACGACGTGGGAGGCCACGACCTTCCTGATCGGGGAGTACGTCGCTTTCGAGAGCGAAGCCAACCCCATCTTCACCGTCGCGGACGGCATCGTGTGGATGGCCCAGTCCATCGAGCGGAATTCGGTCGTTCGCAAGCTTCAGATCATGAAGATGCGAGGCCACGCGACCATTCCAGGCCTGCATACCTTTCGCATCAGCGACGACGGCGTCCAGATCTTTCCCCGCACAATCGCCGTGAAAGCAACGCTGCCCGACAGTGGCACCTCCGGCCGCCTCGGCACTGCTCCCGCTCGTCTCTCCATGGGCGTGCCACTGTTGGACGAGTTGATGGGGGGCGGGCTACCGGTTGGCTATTCGTTGCTGGTCGCAGGTCCCTCCGGCTCGGGCAAGTCGCAGCTTGCCGCAGCCTTCCTGGCGGAGGGGGCGAGGGCGGGTGAAAAGGGCGTCATCGCGGCCTTCGAGAAAACTCCAGCGCGATCGCATCAGGTGCGACTGGATGAGCTGATCGCCAGTGGCGAGGTGGGCATCATCGATACGCGCGCGCTCGACCTGTCGATAGACGAGACCCTCCATGCGTTGACCGAACTGATCGGGCGCACCGGCGCAACGCGCGTCGTCATCGATTCCATCTCGGGGTTCGAGCTCGCGTTGGCGCCAAGCTTCCGGGAAGATTTCCGGGAGTCGCTGCATCGGATGATTGCGGTGCTGACAGGCATGGGGGCCGCCGTCCTGATGATTTCCGAGTTGGAAGACCGCTATACCGACCTGCGCTTCAGCCCCTACGGCGCGGCATTTCTCACGGACGCGATCATCGTGCAGCGCTACGTCGAGCTCGAAGGTCAGCTCAAGCGCGTCATGGCCGTGGTCAAGATTCGCAACAGCGACCACAGCCATGAACTTCGACCTTACGAGATCACCGATCGCGGCATCGTGATCGGCCAGCCCACCCCCGGCATGGTGGGGTTGTTGACCGGTCATCCGCTCCCGTCATAAGGTTATCTTCCATCCACCATGACTGCCGAACTCGCAGACTCCGCAGACTCTCCAGGTCGACCTGAGAGCGATGATGGAAGTTTGAGCCCGCGACGACAGTCCCTCGCGATTCGCGAGCGAGCGCTAGCCCGCCGCGAGGAGGACATGCGCGCGTGGGAGCTGACACGGGCGACCGCCGAGACCCTCAGCGAGAATCTGAGGGAGGCAAACGAACATCTGGTCATGGCCACGCTTGCGGCCGAAAAGCTGGAGGAAGCGGCACAGAACGCGAAGCACCGACAGGACGAGTTCTTGGCGATGCTTGCGCATGAACTGCGCAATCCCTTGGCGCCGATTCGGAGCGCCGTCGCCTTGCTGGAGCGCCTTGACACTGTCGATCCGCGTGTGACGACCATCCGTGAAGTAGTGCGTCGTCAGGTCGAACACATGGCGCGCCTGCTGGACGATTTGCTCGACGCGTCGCGAGTGACGAGCGGCAAAGTTACTTTGCAGCGGCAGACGGTCAAGGTGAGCGAGTTCGTCGACCAGGCCGTTGAGATGTACCGCGGACTCATTGATTCGCAGCGTCAGCATCTCACCCTCGACATGCCAGTCAGCCCCATGTATGTGGACGGAGACTTGACGCGTTTGGCGCAGATCATCGGAAATCTGCTTCACAACGCGGCCAAGTACACGCCAGAGGGCGGTCACATCGCCTTGATCGCCAGACCCGATCGGGACAAGGTGGTGATCCGCGTGACGGATACCGGTAGCGGCATCGCGGCGGAAACGCTGCCTCATATCTTTGACTTGTTCGCGCAGGAAGAACGTTCTCTGAGTCGCAGCCAGGGTGGCCTCGGCATTGGGCTCACTGTGGTGCGCGCCATGGTTGACCGGCATGGCGGGACGGTCACAGCAAAAAGTGCCGGCATTGGTGCAGGCAGCGAGTTCACCGTCATCCTGCCGCGCGTGAGAAAGCCGGCTGAACGGGCCAAGGAGCAGACGCCCAAGCCCACCTTCGTTCCAGCTCGAATCTTGATCGTTGACGACAACGTCGACGCGGGCGTCCTGTTGTCTATGCTGTTGGAGATGTCTGGCTATGAGGTCAAAGTCGCTCTGGACGGGGCAAGCGCTCTGCTTGCCTTCGAGCACGAGCGGCCCCAGATCGTGGTGTGCGACATCGGTCTTCCCGTCATGAATGGCTATGAGGTCGCGCGGCGGCTGCGGCAAAGTCGCGCGATGGGCGATCCGTCGCTGATGTTGATCGCGCTCACAGGCTACGAAGGTCCGGAAGACCGGCAACGCGCGCTAGCAGCAGGGTTCGATCATCACGTGGCCAAACCGGTCGATTTCGATGTCTTGCTCAAACTCATAGGACAAGCCGGGATCGCGCGGGGTGAGTCGTAGACGCGTCTAAGAGGTCCGACCTTCGGCTCAACCGCGGCGTGGCAATGGCCGCTCAGCGTTGCGGTCGGTGCGCGCCGGTGTTCGAACAGCAGTGATGTGAAGCACGCAATCGATCCTGGACCTCGAACTAAGGCTACCGGCCCATTTGCAGCCAGGCGCACGCGGCGTTGTGGACGACGCTCGACGGCTTACCGCGACTGGATGTGTCCGGCCGGTCTGCTCAACGTGCTCACGGACCCGACCTTCCTTGCGCGCCCCAGCCGGGCTAGCCCATAGCGGCGGGGCCGGTTCCGCGCAGCAGTGCGTCCAGTTCCGCCAGCAGGACATCGGGTGGGACCGGCTTGTGAAAGACCCGCAATCCCTTTGCGGTTCCTTCGTCGATCTGCTCTGCGTAGCCCGTGTGCAGAATGACGGGCAGCGTCGGATAGAGACGACGCAGTTCCAGCGCCAGGCCGATGCCGTTCATGGAACCGGGCATCGCGATGTCGCTCAGCACGATTTCAGGGAAGGGATTCGCCTTGACAAGATAGTCGAGCGCCGCGTCGGCGCTGGCCACGCGCGCCACCGACACCCCGGAACTCTGTAGCATTTGCTCCGTGGTCGCCCCCACTTCTTCGTTGTCCTCGACCAGCAGGAGCCGAGCCTGCAACCGCCGCGAGGCGGCCGATGTGACTTCAGAGGATTCCGTGTTGGCATCGGACGTGGCCGGCAGGTGCATGCACACGGTGGTGCCCTGACCGAGTTCACTGACGATCGTGGCGCGTCCGCCCGACTGGACGCAGAAGGCCTGAACCTGCGTCAATCCGAGCCCTGAGCCCACGCCGCGCTCACGCGTCGTAAAGAACGGCGCGAAGACCTTCGGCAGCACCTCTGGCGGAATCCCCTCGCCGTCGTCGATGACGCAAACAATGACCATTGGGGCGTCTAGAGGCGCCTTCTCGTCGTTGGACACATGCACGCTGAGCTTGCCGCCCTGTGGCATGGCAAGCTTGGCATTGAGGACGACATTGAGAAGGGCCAGTTCAAGCTCCGCCGGGTCGACCCTGACCTGCCTCGTATCTGCATCCACCAGGGACGTCCAGCTGACGGGAGAGCCGACGGTGCTGCGCATCAAAGCGTCCGCGGCCGGGAGCCAAGTCTGAAATCGGATGACCTCCGGTCGAAGCGCCTGCTTCTTGGAGAAAGAAAGCAGCTGGCGGGTCAGACGCACGCCGCCCTGCACCGAACGAGAGATGGCTGCCAGCGTCTTGTCGCTTGCCACTTCCGGCCGGCGGATCTTCAGGACATGCACACTCGACGAGATCACCGCGAGCAGGTTGTTGAAATCGTGGGCCACGCTACCTGTCACGAAGGACAGCGTTTCGAGCCGTTGGGCTTCGAGCATTCGTCGCTCCGCTTCCGCGCGTGCCTGGATCTGCTCTCGAAGCTCGGCAGATACCGAAGCCTCCTTGCGGGTCTTGCGCAGTGCCACCCACGTAACGTAGACCAGGCCGGCGGTGATCGGCAAAATTATCGCGGCCAGAACGCCCACGACTCGCGCCCAGTTACCTAGCATGGCGGAGCGGCTGATCCCTGCAACAACGTAGACCGGCAGACCTCCGACCCGCTCGATCTGCACAATTTGGGTGCCCCGTCCTCCGTCGGCGGCGATCGTGAGGCGGCCGGTATCAGGGCCCGTGCTCAGCAACCGCATCAACGGACCGTCCTGGGGCAGGTGTGTGCTTGCTGAGTCGTCAGGCCAGCGGGCGAGGATGGCGCCGTCGGTGCGCACCAGCGCGAATGTGGCCAGCGTGGGCTCCTCGTGGGCGAGGGAACGGTAGTAATCTCTGAAGTAGCCGGGCGCCAAGGTGACGGTCACGATACCGTCGAAGGATCCCTCCGGGACGCTTCTACGGATCGCCACGCTCACAACTCGAGTGCCAGACTGGCGGCCGACCAGCACCTCGCTGATGGCCACCGGCGTAGGCGACGCCCGCAACTGCTGGAAATACTGGCGGTCCGCGATCGTGAAGCCGGGGTCCACGGGGTAACGATCGCTGCGCGCCAGGATGGCGCCCGATTTGTCCCAGACATTGGCGTTGACCACGGAACTGAGGCCTGCCGCCATGTCCGAAAGCCTGAGATGGATCTCGGGTTCGCGCGCTCGGATCTCTTCTTCCGGAAACTGAGATGCTTGGTCGGCGCGTCGCGCGATCTCCTGTGCGATGGCGAACGTCCGTTCTGCATGTCGAAAAGCAAGATTCGAGGCGTGCGAAAGATTGGCAGCAGATGCAGCTTCAGCCCGGTCCAGGCTCCACCAGGAAGCCGCGACGAAGGCTGCCAGCGGTACCAGGAGGGCGCCCCAGAGGACGGTCCGCAGCCACGCTCCGAGGGGCGTATCAGGAGGGCGAATAAGGTCGATCGACGCGGTGCTCGCGCGGCGCCCTCGAAGGTAACCGCAAAGGACCGCGGTGCAAAGCGCAGCGGCTGCAAACCAGCCGAAGTAGGCCAGCTGATGAGGCCCGTCAATCGTTGGCGGTATGGACGGCATCCACACCCCCAGGGCGCAGACCCCTGCCGCGACGACTGCTGACGGCGTACCCCAGAGGAGACCTGTGGCGACGATCGTCGGAAAGGCGAGCCCAAAGGGAACTTCGTCTCCCCATACAGGCTGCATGACTGCCCTGGCGATCACCGCGAAGGCGCCTGCCAGTGCTGCGAACGTGATTCGACGCACGTGGATGAGCTTGGTCGCCTCAGCCACGGCGGACGCCCCGCAGCCCATAGGCCACCACCGGCCCGGGGCGTGCGGAGGACGCCAATGCGGCCGCCGTCCTGCCGCCGTCGAAATGGCCTGCGTCCGAGTGCATGAAGGAACTCCGAGATAGAGCTGACCGGACGAGATAGTCGGCTGATAGCTTGCAAAAGCCAGCGTATCGATTCTGCGCACGATGAAACGTAGGACAGACGCCCCATCTCGGTGAACGTTCCGGATGACTTGGCCCGCTCATGAAGCTGCCTGCGCGGAAGCTTGATGGTGAAGATGCACCCAGTGCCTGGCAGGCCCTGACGGTCAACACCTCCCATCGGCCTCGACGTTTCGCCGCATCGGCGGCGGCATCCGCGTCAACGCGGTCAGCCCGGGCCGGATACCAACGCCGTTCTACGGCAAGCTGGGCCTGGCGGCGGCCGATCTCGACAAGATGGCCGGCGCCATCCTGGGCCACGTCCGCCCGGCCGCTGCGGCGAGCCCTCGGAAATCGCCAAGGCGGTGGTCTTCATCGCCTCGGACGAGTCGAAGTTCACGGTCGGCAGCGAGCTGGTGATCGACGGCGGCATGAGCAACTTCTGAGGCAGCGCGTGACCGCGGGCCGCCGTCGCTAAGGCGCGGCCCGGGCGTCGACCGCCATCCTGACCAGATGAGCGAGGTGAGCCGCGCCCATCTTGGACATGACACGGGCCCGATGCGTCTCCACCGTCCGGAAACTGCCGCCGAGCTCGATGGCGATCAGCTTGCTCGTCAAGCCGGTGACCAGGCAATCGTGGACTTCACGCTCGCGTGGCGTGAGCGTGGCGAGGCGGCGCTCATGATCGGCCGCCGCGGCCGGCGCTGCGGCGGCTGCCTGGCCCAGCATCGAGGCGCGGCGAACGCGCTGGACCAGATCGGCGCGTTCGACCGGCTTCTCGAGAAAATCAACCGCGCCATTGCGCATGGCCTCCACGGCCAACGGAATCTCGGAAGCCCCCGTGAGGAACATCACCGGCAAGCCGACGCGACGCTCGCGCAGTTCCGCCTGCAATGCGATGCCGGACATGCCCGGCATCTTCACGTCCAGCAGCAAGACGCCCGGCGGCGTCAGGTCTCCATGGGAAAGCAGGTCCTCGGCCGAAGAAAAGACTTCAGTCCTGAAACCGGCCCCCACCAGCATTCGCTTCAGCGCGGCGCGCATGAGCTCGTCGTCGTCGACCACCAGGACCCGCAGGCGGGCGGCTGAATCCGGCGGCTCGGCGCGCAGTGCGAGAAACTGATCAATGTCGCGCACTTCGGTCTCGAGCCGCACCAGCAGCGACAGCAAGGTGGCGTCGTTGTCGTTTCGGGCACTGCTTTCGGTCGCGACGCAAAGGTCGGCGAGGCGGATCGCCCCGATCGCCAGGGCGCCCGACCTGAGCTTGTGGACCGCGTCCAGGACCACCTGGCGCAAGCCGGTCCGGACGCCATGGGCCAGTTCCGTGCCCACCCGCGCGGCGCTTGCCCGAAAGGCCTGCAACACTTCGGCGGTCGCCGCCGGGTCGTCGCCGATCAATGAGGCCAGGACGCTCAGGTTGACCGGCGGTTCGCCTCCGGATGAAGGTCCCTGCGTTTCCCCAGGCGCCGTCTTTGTCCCGGGTGGGTCCTCCACATACCTCAGCAGGGTCGCCTTCAAGGTCTCGAACGGCAGGGGCTTGATCAGGCACTCGTCGATGCCGACGTCCAGGCAATGCCGTGCGTCACCCGAGCGCGCATCGGCCGTCAGCGCAATGATCGGCATGCGCCGCAGGCCCTCTTCCTCGGCGCGAATCGTGGCCGCCAGCTCGTAGCCATCCATGACCGGCATGTGAAGGTCGGTCAACAGCAGCGAATAGTCGTTGCGCCGCAGCAGCTCGAGCGCCTCGCGGCCGTTTCGCCCGACATCGGTCGCAAAGCCCATCAGCGACAGTTGCTTGCGCAAGACGAGCTCGTTGGTTTCGTTGTCCTCCGCCACCAGCACCCGTGGCCTGATGGACGGGCCGCTCGAAGCCGAAGCCGCGGCGCCCACGAATCTTGCCGAAGGCGGCGCCGCGTCCGCGAGCGCCGGATAGCTGCCCGGATCGACGCCATCGATCGCCCGCGTGCGAAATGGCAGCGTCACCGTGAAAGTCGAACCGAGCCCGGGCTGGCTGCGCGCTTCGATCCGGCCTCCCATCATTTCCACCAGGGCATGCGAAATGCTCAACCCCAGTCCGGTGCCGCCGAAGCGCCGCGTCGTGCTGCTGTCCGCCTGGCTGAAGGGCGTGAACAGCCGTGACAGCATGTGCTCGTCCATGCCGATGCCGTTGTCGGTGACCTGGAACTCCGTCATCGAGACGGCGTTGGCCCTTTCGACCAGCGAGACGCCCAGCGCCACCCGGCCGGCAGGCCCCGGCTGGCTGCTGAACTTGATCGCGTTGCCGACGACGTTGAGCAGAACCTGGCGCAGGCGCGCGGCATCGCCGTACACCTTCGAAGGCACAGCGGCATCCATGGACACGGTCAAGGCCACGCCACCCTTCGATGCGGCGGGTGCCAGCGTGGCGCGCACGCCTTCGATCACGGCGGCGATGGCCATGGGCTCCAGGTCGACGCTGAAACGCCCGGCCTCGATCTTGGAGAAGTCGAGGACGTCGTCGACGAGCGCGAGCAACGACGTTGCCGAATCGCGAGCAATATGGACGGTTTCGCGCTGATCGGGCTGGAGGCTGCCCTGCGCCAGCACGTCGATCATGCCGATCACGCCGTTCATCGGCGTGCGGATCTCATGACTCATCGCGGCCAGGAAGGCGGACTTGGCCCGATTTGCCTGCTCGGCGGCGTCCAGCGCCAGACTGAGCTCGGCCGTGCGCACCTGCACCCGCGTCTCGAGCGCCGTGTTGATCTCGCGCAGCTCGCTCTGGTCACGCTTGCGATCGCTGATGTCGCGCTGGATCGCGACGAAGTGGCCGGGATGGGCCCCTTCGGCACCGACCGGCACGATGTCCAGCTCGACCCAGTATTCGTCTCCCGACTTGGTGTAGTTCAGCAGTTCGGCATGCACGGGCTCGCTGCGCGCCAAGGCTGCACGTATGCGGTCGAGTTCGGCGCGCTCCGTCATCGGACCCTGCAGGAAGCGCGGCGATCGTCCCAGGACTTCTTCGCGCCCGTAGCCCGTGATGCGCTCGAAGGCATCGTTGACGAACACGATCCGCGGTCCCGGGCCGTCGACCAGGTTGTCGGTGATCAGCACGACATCGTTGAGTTGGGCGACGCTCGCCTCCAGGAGCTCGAGTTGCTGGCGCGCCCCGCGCTCGGCGGTCACGTCCCGGAGGTACACCGAAAGGCCTTCCTCGAAGGCATAGATGTTGACCCGCAGCCACGCATTCAGCGGCATGAAGAAGGTCTCGAACGTGGCCGCCATTCGCTGCGACATGGCGCTTCGATAAGAGGCTTCGAATTCTCTCCCCAGAGATCCCGGGATGCATTTCCAGAAGACCTGGCCTGTCAGTTCGCCGCCCGGGCGCTGGAGCATCTGCTCGGCCCTCGGGTTGACGTAGCTGAGGCGCCAGTTCGCATCGAGCGCCAGGAAACCGTCGGAGAGAGTTTCAAGCGTGGTCGTGAGACGCTCCGAAAGGCGCCGGGCACTTTCTTCCGTGCGCTTGCGCTCGGAGAGATCCTGGAATGCGCCTTGCACCCGCCGGATGCTTCCGTTCTCATCCCTGATTGCCTCGGCAATCACGCGAACCCACACCCGCCGGCCCGTGGCGGCGATGATTTCGAACTCCATGTCGCAAGCCACCCCCTGCTGGGCGCAAGCGATGAAGGCGTTCGATGCGGCAACGATCGACTCGGGGGCATAGAAGGCCATGGCCTCGACAATGCTCGGGGACGTCCCGGGAGGTACGCCGTGAATCGCGCAGACCTCGTCCGACCAGAGGGCCCTGTCCTCGTCCAGGTCGGCCATCCAGGCGCCGATGCGACCCATCTTGCCAGCCAGCTTCAGCATCAGCCGGCTCTCCTGAAGTCTCTGTTCGGCATGCGCCCGCTCGGTCACGTCCTGGCACGTCCCGAGCACGCGGATCGGCTTGCCGTGGGCGTCGAAGTACACTTGCCAGCGTTCCTCGACGGTTTTCATGGCGCCGTTCGGCAACAGCACCCGGTGGGTGATGCCCTGGGCCTTCGGCTCCTGCAGCGACGCTGTGAAGATGGCCTCGATCCTGGCCCGGTCATCGGGGTGCACGCGTTGCAGAAAGCCGGCATGCGTAGGCGCGAAGCCCAGCGGATCGGTGTCGAAGATCCGGTGCGTCTCGTCGGACCATTCGACCGTCCCGGTCGCAAGATCGGTGATCCAGCTGCCGATCTTTTCGACGGTCTGCGCGGCCATCAGGCGCATTCGGCCGAGTTCCAGTTTCTCGTTCAAGCGGCGCTGGCGGGTCACGTCGCGGATGTAGACGGAGAGCCCCCTGCGCGACGGATGGATCCGGACTTCGAACCAGCGACTGCGCAAAGACAGTCGCTCGACGACCTGCACCGTGGTCTCGAGTTCCATCGATTGGCGCAATGCCGGCTCGAACGGCGTACCCGCGAGCTCCGGCAAAGCGTTCCACACCGTTCGGCCGAGCAGGTCGGTGCGGGCGTGCCCGAGCAGGCGTCGGGCCTGCTCGTTCAGGTAGGTGATGCGCCACTCGCGATCGATGGTGCAGAAGCCGTCGGGCAGGCGTTCGAGGGTGGTCCCCAGCCGATCGGCGATTTCTCGCGTCTCCTCCTGCGCCCTCTTGTGATCCGAGATGTTCCGGTGGATGCCGATCAAGCCGATGACCGCGCCGTCGGCATCGCGCAGCGGAACCTTGATGGTGCGTTGCCAGTGGGGCACGCCGGCGAGATCGACGTGCCGCCGATCGCGATCGAGCACGGGCTTTCCACCCAGCACACGCTGGTTCTCGGCCTGCGCGGCTTCCGCCCCTGCAGCGGGCATGAGGTCATGAACCGACTTGCCCTCCAGGTCGCGCTCCCGGTCCGCGCCGAGCTGACGCAGCGCTTCGCGGTTGCACATCACCAGGCGCTCTTCCGTGTCCAGGGCATAGATCATGTCGGGCGAGGCGTCGACCAGCGTCCTCAGCATGCGATGCGCCGCGTCCTGGCTCGCGCTTCGTGGTTCGTCGACGACATCGACGTCGACATGCGTCACGACCGCGCCGCCTGCCGGGCCCTGCAGCGACGTCACGCTCATGCGGCACGGCTGGCGCCCGAGCGGCGAATCCCAGGTGTAGTCCCACGAGAATTTCTGCGTCGTCCCCTTCAGGACCGAGCGCATTCCCCGGACCGCGTCCGCCGCCGCCTCCGGCGCGCCGCTGACCATGGTCGCGTACTGCTCGGGGTAGTCGGAGCCCACCCCGCTGTAGAAGGGCGCAGCCCCACTTGACGCGGCAAGAAGCGCCCACTCGGAGTCCACGCAGAGGACCAGCCCCTGCGCGTCGAGCAGCGCCACGCGCGGCGTCGCGTTGTTCGGGGCTGCCCGATTCGATGCCCACGGAGTCATTCCAGCAACCCTTCTCCAGTGCGGGAACTCCGCGAGCGCCTGCGGAGGCGAAGGCGTCGCCCATTGTCCGCTCAATCGGTATGTGTGAACTATTCCCGCGACCTACGTGCGCGTACGGATAGGTCGGACGGGACCACGGCCCTACGCTTCCCTTTCGGACGACGGCGGCTGGCAGGCCGCGCGCTTCCACCCCCCCATTCTTCGCAAATAGACTATTCATGAGCCATTTCCCTACACGATTCAAATTGATTCCGCGGATCTTTCCGCTGCTTTTGGCCTGCGCGCTTGCCGCTTGCGGCGGCGGTGGCGGTGGCGGCGGGATGAACCCCATCCTGGGTGGCGTGGGGGTCGGGCAGACCTCGGGCGCAGGAGCGGGAGCCGCCGGAGCCGCGGGTCTCGGCGCCGCCGGCGGACAACCGGGCACACCGGGCACACCGGGCACACCGGTCGCACCGGTCGCACCGACCATTTCGTCGGTGACTCCGGCGCTGGGAGCCTCCGGCCTGTGCCCGGTCACGACCGTCAGTGCCGGGTTCGACACGGCCATGGACGCAGCGACCATCAACGCCTCCACCTTCCAGGTCGTGGGCAACGGCGCGGCGATCTCGGGCACCGTCACCTATGACCCGATCACGCGGGTCGCACGCTTCGTCGCGACCGCGTCGGCGGGCTTTGCGCCCAGCAGCGCCTTCGTGGCGACGATCAAATCGGGCAGCGCGGGCGTCAAGGGCAAGGACGGCATGGCCCTGGCGGCCGATCGCGTCTGGGACTTCACCACCGGATCCAAAGCTTGCATCGCCGCGGTCGATCTGCGCAGCGCCGGCCTGTTCGGCGGATTCGGCGGCGGCGCCGGCGTGACGAACCAGGGCGTCAACACCGTGGTCAACGGCAACCTCGGCACCACCGCGGCATGTACCTTGATCACCGGCTTCCATGACGCTTCGAACATCTACACCGAGACGCCCTTGAATCGCGGGGCGGTGACCAACGGCGCCGTCTTCTGCGCGCCGCCCGCACCCGGGACCGCCGCCGGCATGACGATCGCCACGCAGGCGGCAGCCGATGCCCAGCGGGCCTACGACGACCTGGCAGCCTTGCCGGCAGGAAACGATCCGGGCGCCGGCCAACTCGGTGGACGCGTGCTGCCGCCCGCGGTCTACACCTCGGCGGGCGGAACCTTCGCCATCACGACCGGCGACCTCACGCTGGATGCGCAAGGGAATCCGGACGCGGTGTGGGTGTTCCAAGTACCTTCGTCGCTGACCATCGGGCTGGGCGCCACGCCCCGCACCGTGCTGCTGACCAATGGCGCGCAGGCCAAGAACGTGTTCTGGCAAGTCGCGAGCGCCGCTCGCATCGAAGACGGCAGCAGCATGGTGGGCACCATCATCGCCGGCGCCGGCGTGACGATCTCCACCGCGGGCCAGACCGCGCAGACCGTCCTGACCGGACGCGCCCTGGGCCTTGCCGCCTCGGTGACCATGGTCAACACCACGGTGGTGGCCCCGTGAACGCCGGCAACAGCCTCGTTCGCCGGGCCGCTCTGCCTGCCCTCCCGAAAGCCAAGATGAAACCTCGACACCTGCTGCGCATGCTCGGCCTGACCGGCCTGACCGGCCTGGGCTGCGTGGTTGCCGGCTCCGCCCTGGCCCAGGGCCGCGAGGCCCCCTACTTCTACGGCGGCGTCTCGCTGGGCGGCTCGCAGGCCCGCATCGACGACGAGAGCATCGTCGCCCGCCTGCGCATCGCGGGCCTTGCCACCACCGGCATGTCGCGCGACGAGAGTTCGCTCGCCTACAAGCTCTTCGGTGGCTATCAGTTCACTCCGAACTGGGCCGTCGAAGCGGGGTACTTCAACCTCGGCAAGTTCGGGTTCGCAGCCACCACGACGCCGACTGGAATCTTGACCGGCGAGGCGAAGTTCCAGGGGGTCAATCTCGACCTCGTGGGCACACTTCCCCTGGACGAGCGCTGGTCGGTGCTCGGGCGGGTGGGGGTGCAATACGGCCGCACGCGCGACACCTTTTCGCGCAGTGGCGCGGTCGCCGTGACCGCCCTGAACCCCAGCAGCAGCGACGCCAACTACAAGTTCGGCGTCGGCATCCAGTATGCGGTGAGCCCCGGCTTCCTGATCCGCGGCGAGCTCGAACGCTACCGGGTCAACGACGCCGTGGGAAACCGCGGCGACATCAACGCGGCCACGGTGAGCCTGGTGTTTCCATTCGGCGCCTCTGCAGCGGCGCCGGTGCGCAGCGCGCCGACCTACGTCGAGCCGGTGGCGGCGGTTGCGCCAGCGACCGTCCAGGCTGAGACGGTGGCGGCGGCTCCGATACGTCGGGTCAGCTTCTCTGCGGACTCGCTGTTCGGCTTCGATCGGGCCGAGGTCACGGCGCCCGGCAAGGTCGCGCTCGACCGGTTCGGCGCCGACCTGGCCCCGATCCAGTTCGAGGTGATCACGGTGGAAGGGCATACCGACCGTCTCGGCTCCGTCAGCCACAACCAGCGGCTTTCGGTGCAACGGGCCGAGGCCGTCAAGGCCTATCTCGCGCAGTCCGGCCGGATCGATCCGCGAAAAATCGTGGCCACGGGCAAGGCCAGCACGGCGCCGGTCACGAAGGCCGGCGAGTGCAAGGGCAGCCAGCCGAGCCCCGCGCTGATTGCCTGCCTGCAACCCGATCGCCGGGTCGAGGTCGGGGTGGCGGGGGTGCGCTGAGCGGCGCACATCACGAATCCCGGCTGGCCCGGCTTCCACTGGCGGCGTTGACGCCGCGAGCGGCCTGGCGCCATTGGACCTGCTCGTCGTGGTGACATCGCGCCACGGAAAGGTTTGTCAGCAGTTGCGCCAACGCAGCCGCCAGCCTTGCGAGTTCACGGTTTTTTCAATGTAGTGGTTGGCGCCGGCCTCGATGCGCTCATCCCGTGCGTGCGCGGCAGGCGTCGCCGAATAGTCGGCCAGGGGAACGCCAGGAAACCGCTGCCGGACTTGGCGCACACCGGAGCATCCGGATGCATCGGGCAGATGCAGATCCAGAACGACATCCGGGACAGCCGCTGGCAGCCAGCCCTTTGGCGAGTTCGCGCAGGCATGCGAACTCGACGATTTCCTCGCTTCGCCGAAGCCTGCCGAGGGCGATCGTCACCGCGTCGCGCATCAACGGATGATCGTCGACGACGAAGATCACGCCATCGCCCTCGCCTGGATAGCGGCGCTTCACATCGGGTCGTTTGCCGATGTGTCGCTGCGCTCCGTCTCGATTTCCATTGTTGACGAACATGGCGAGGATTGCCACGAAGCCAAGACGGCGGCGCAGCCAGCTGCGATTGGAGCCAGTAAGTTGAACTGGACGGATGCGCTGTGCTCGCACTTCGCATCGGCGTGCTGTCGCACATAGGCCCGCTTCGGGCACCGCCAGTGTGTCGTCATGTCAATGGGCGATACGACACCAGCGCTCGTGACAGGGTGACGAGCCGTCGATCAAGCGCACGGTGGCATCGGCGCTGTTCGAATCGCTGCGACGCACGGGCTGGGCCGCACGCGAGATCTGGCTCGAGCACCGTGGGCAGTTCGACGGTCGCGCGACCCACGCGCAACCCGGAGTAGCTGCGTGAAAAAGGCGGAAAGAGCGCCGGCGCAACTTCACCTTGAGTCCGTCTCGGCGACGTCGATCCAGCGTCGCGGCGCATGCCAAGCCTCGGGCAGTCAAACTCGGACGGTTGAGTCGTCACGGCGCCTGTGTCTGCAAATGTCTGTCTGGCTCGCTCTCAGCTGACCCTGGGCCGATCGCGTGCGGGCGGATCCTAGAACTTCGCCGTCGTGGTGGTGTGGTACCCGGTGAGACTGCCGCCCTGAGTCGCCTCCGCCCCGCGAGCTTTCCTGGTCGATAGCAACAGTGTCGCGACCGCCACCCCGAACAGGACGAACAGGCTCCATACGCCGAACGCGTAGATCAGGCCAATCGGCATGAGGACCGCAACAAAGAGAAGAAGTATCCTGAGCATGAGCCCGAGTTTGCCCGTTAGGGCTATCTTGCGCCGTGAAAAAGTGGACGCGCGGCACAGAAAGTGTCCGAACCGATGGAGCGCGGCCCGGAGGTCTGGTCTTAGCCGATGTGAGCCTCTAGCCGTCGCCGTTCGGGTCCAGTCAGACCAGGACAATGGGGATCATGGTGTCGCTACACAGATCGAGTGGCCCCGTTGTGCGGCCGTGCTCCGTCACCTCATGGGCGGCAATTCGCCTGCCGCGAGTCGCACAAGCAGCGGCGCCATTTGTTCAAACTTGATGCAATAGGCAGGGTGATCTCCGCGGATCACGCCCAACGGCATCTCGGCGTCAACCGACTCGTCGGGATCCTGGACCACACAAACACCACCCGAAGCTTCGATCGCGATGCATCCGCTGGTTCCATCGTGGGAGCCGCCGGTCAGGACGACGCCAATCAGTCGCTTGCCATAAACACCCGCGGCCGTCTTGAACAGCCCGTCTACCGACGGCCCGGCGTCGGAGAGTGCCGCGCAGGCTTCTAGCGCAATGATTCCGGGCTGCGCAACCCGCATGTGATGGCCCAGAGGCGCCAGCACGATGCGCCCCCGAAGGACCGAAGCGCCGTGATTTGCATAGGCGACCGGCAATGGCGAATAGTTGCCGAGTATCTGCAGCACCGACGACGCCGGCTGAGAGGCGACGTCCAGCGAGATGAGGACTGCAGCCTCGAACCCGCGCGGTAGCCCTCTGGTGACCTTGCAGAGCGCGGTCAAGCCGCCCAATGCCGCGCCGATCACGATGACGTCGCGTGGCTCGCGCAGCCGTTGCTCGGGGGCAGTCCCCGAGCGCGACCAAGCCTCAACAGCAAGCTGGATGGGCTTCATGTGGCAGGCGACGCCGAACAAGCGGCCAGGGGTACCCCGGGAATCTGCCGCTTGTCCTTGTGGATCCCAAAGCAAACCGTCTCATCCACGCTCGGCATGAGTTCGGCCAGACACTCGCGCTCCACGCTCCATTGGGGGGCCGTCTGCCCGTCACCGGCCTGACTGCCGATGTCATTGCGCAGATGCTATGGAGGGCTGGAGGAAAGCGTAAAACAGCGGCTCCAGTTCTCTTTTAAGGAGCATGGAGATGACTACCACTTGGACAGCGCTACGGCGCCAGGAGACGGCC
>NZ_JASZYL010000032.1:0-14150 GCF_030316985.1 Variovorax sp. J31P179
GTCATGAGCGAAAAGGAAATTCAGGCGTACCTCGTCTCTCGCGACACGGTGCGCCGTATCCAGCGGATTTCTTCGCTCTTCCTTCCGCCGGGCCGAGGTGTTGACCATCGATCGCACTGAAGCCGGCATGGGGGTGATCGCTGCAGCCCATGGGGTTGTGAGGGTGGGGAGCTGTCAGGCTGGACCGCGCGGGCCGATCTCGGACAAGCGGTTTGTGGTTTCCGGCACGATCGCCGCGCCTATGAGGAACACGGCCGCTATGAGAGCGACGAACGCAGCCAGCGTGACCGGCAGTTCGGCGGGTGATCGCGCCACCAGCGAGACCGCGGTCGGCATCATTCCGCCGATCGCAAAACCGATGTTCCAGGACAGGCCCGTGCCGGTCGCGCGCACTGACGTCGGAAAGCGTTCATTCAAGAAGATCAGGGTGGGAGCGAAGCCCATGCATCCCAGCGAACTCAGGAGCACGACGTAGACGCCGGTGACTGTGAGCGTTGGCGCATCGGGCAGCATCAAATACAGCGCGGGCATGGCGATCAGCTGGATGACGCCGACCAGCAAGAAGGTGCGCTTGCGGCCGATCAAGCTGCTCAGATGGCCCACCGCGACGGACGCGATGACCACCGCGAGGCTTCCCAGCATCAGGATGACGGCGGCCGAGTTGTTCGGCGCCTTTGTCACGACCCTCAGGAACGTGGGGAGGTATCCCGAGGTCAGATAGTAGGCGCTGCCGCCGCCGATCGTAATCAGCAGGTTCACCACCAGGATGTTGCGATAGGGAGGTGAGAAGATCGTGCGCAGCGGCAACTTCGCGACTTCCACGGGTGCGTGGCGGCGTGCCTCGGCGGCGCGTGCGCTCTTGTCGGCGGCCAGCTGCTTCCACAGCGGTGACTCCTCCAGGCTGTTGAAGATGAACAGGCCAAGCACCGAGCTGACGATGCCGGTGAAGAACATGCAACGCCAACCCCACACGTCGAAGCTCTCACCAGGAAAGATCGCGGACATCGCCAGGTAGGTCAGCGACGCCATCAGCGCGCCGAGGCCGGCACCACCGCCGCCAATCAGGCCCGACACCGCACCGCGGTATTTGAGCGACACCGACTCGGTACCGATGGTGTGCGTCGACGCGACCACGCCCCCGACGAATACGCCCTGAACCAATCGAAGGATCAGGAAAAGGATGGGCGCGAGGACGCCGACCTGAGCCGCCGTGGGCAGCAGGCCGAAGGCGGCCGTGGCAAGCCGACGCCCACCACCGCGATGATCATGGCGCCCTTGCGGCCCCTGCGATCGGCGTAAGAACCGAATAGCGCGGAGCCCAAGGGCCGCATCAAGAGCGTGACGGCAAATGACGCATACACCGCTGCGAGCGACAGCATGGCGTGGTCGGACGGAAAGAAAAGCCTGCCGATCACAGGGGCAACGTACAGCAGCATGAACAGGTCGAACAGATCCAGTGCCCAGCCCAGGCACGATGCCACGACGGCTGTAAGCACTTGGCGACTGCTGGGTTTCGCCGGCGCAGCGGCGGCAGTCAGGATGGCTTCGGTCATAGTTTGTCTCTTTGAGTTGCGTTGAATAGAACAGATGCTTGCGGCCCATCGCACCGGCAATCATTTCGCCGAGCGTGATGGCGGGAATGTTGGTGCCGGCCGACGGTCGATCACATCAGGGCCGCATTGACCGGGCGACACCCAGCCATGCCATGTCAGGTGCGGCCTGTGCGTGCCCGCCCGGTTCCGCCCGACGGGTGTCGCAGGCGTTCCAGACCTGGACACGTTCTCGCGAATGGAGCCGTGCAGGGCGTCATCGGCCAGCAGCGCCCGCACGCTGATCGCCGCCGCAACGATGTGCGCCAGCAATCGCACGCAAACGCCCAGGCGCCCCATGTCCCTCGGATCTTCCTGCTCGGGAGGCGACCGCGGCCGCCGGGACGTTGGACGCCACAGGCTCAGCTGCCGCGGAACTTCGGATCGCGTCTGCCGTGGAAAGCCTCGACGCCTTCACGGAAGTCGTCCGAGCTGAGCAGCCTGCTGTAGCTGTGCCCCTCCAGGTCGATCGCCACTATCAGAGTCGCGTCGTCGGTGTCGTTCAACAGCTTCTTGGCGGTGCGTTGCGCAAGCGGCGAGAAGGCGCGAAGTTCATCCACCAGGCGGTCGGTGGCGGCTTCCAACTCGCCGTCCGGGACACACTCGGTGGCCACGCCCCATCCGTAGGCCTGCTGGACCGTCATGCGGCGCGAGCGCATCACGATATCCTTGGTGCGGGTGATGCCGACCATTTTCTGCAAACGCGCCGAGCCGCCGGAGCCGGGGATCTGCCCCAGCTTCTGCTCGGGCAGCGCGTACCGCGTCGTTTCCGAGACGATCCGGAAATCGCAGGCAAGCGAGATCTCGAAACCGACCCCGAAGCAGTAGCCGCGGTTGGCCGCGATCACCGGCTTGCTGCAGCGTGCGGCCGCGGCGACGTTCCAGGCCAGCTTAGACACGTGCTCGGGCGAGGCCTCGAGGAAGCCCCTGATGTCGCCGCCACTGGAGAAGTGCTCCCCTTCGGCGCGCAACACGAGCACCCGCACCGCAGGGTTCTCGTCGAGTGACTCGAACACGAGCCTCAACTGGCGATGCATACCGGTGTGCTCATGTTGTTGCCTTCGCCCAGCGTGACATAGCGGTCGATGCGCACGCGCCCGGTATTCTGGTCGACTTCCACCGCGCACACGTCGAACGCGAATCCATACGCGGCCGAGGTGTTGACGCGGTCGTCGTCATTGGGATTTCCGTCCGGCAGGTAGGTTGTTCAGACCGTTCAGACCTGTTGATGGATGTTCTTGATTTCCGGGAATCGATCAGCTGCGACAGCCAGGCTTCGTGCCGATTCTGCAGCACGGACAGCAGGCGGTCGCCGCGGCCGAGGCCGAGCGCTGAAAGGCCGGGCGCGACACGCGCCACCTGGGGGAACGCAGCACGGCGGCGTGCAGCGTATCGGCACGCACGGGCGCATCGTCGCCATAGCGTCCGCGGCCGGTCAACAGCGCGCGGTCTTTTCCGACACGAACTCGGCTATGACCACGGCCGTCTCGATCGGCGTGCAGGAATTGGCGCTGTCGGTCGCTGCCATCGTGCCCCCTTCCAACGTCCCGGCACTGTCGGTCAGAGCCAGTCTCAACTTGCACTTGCACATACCAGTTTCCTGATCAGAAGTCAGGTGAGCAAGATTGCTCTCGACGACCTGCCCTGTGGCAATCAACAGTAGGCAGTCCCACGCGCAGGCGCCAACCCTGAGCAGTCCTCGATTGTTGGTAATCGGGCTTTATTTAGGTAGGGCCAATCTTCAGTGGTTTGAGGGGCCCAGCTGAACGGGCGCCTCCCTCCAAAAGCCATGGCCCCCGCATGGCAGGTCGTGGTGCCATAATCGTCTGGCGCCTTCTGCACATGGAGCAACCCAGTTGGCTGCCTCCACTTCAGGTGGAGTCATGAAGCTATATGAAAGCTGTGCGAACGAAATCGCTGAACTGATCCGTACCCGCATGCTGCGGCCCGGCGACCGCCTGCCATCGGTGCGAGCCACGGTCGCCGCGCGCGGCCTCAGCCGCAGCACTGTCTCCGAGGCTTACTATCTGCTCGAAACGCGCGGCTTGATCGAGGCGCGCCCCCGCTCGGGCTATTACGTGAAGACAGGCCTCGCCCCCACCAAGCTGCAGGCACCGGCGGATTCGAGCTCTGACGGAAGCCCCAGGAACGTGGACATCAGCCAGCTCGTCTTCGAACTGCTCGGTCCGATGGCACGCCACGAATTCGCTCCGCTTGGCTCGGCCTTCATCAGCCCGTCGCTGTGCCCGCTTACGCGATTGGCGCGGCACCTCTGGACCGAGATGCGCGACCTCGATCCTTGGCGCCTGATCGAGGATCTGGCGAACGGCAATGAGGCGCTGCGCCGCCAAATTGTGCTGCGGTACGCCATGGACGGCATCGCCGTCGAGCCCGCCGAGGTGGTGCTGACCAATGGCGGTCTGGAAGGAATGAACCTGAGCCTGCAGGCGGTCACTCAGCCCGGGGACGTGGTCGTGGTGGAGTCGCCCACCTTCTACGCCGCGTTGCAGTCGATTGAGCGCCTGCATCTGCGCTCGCTTGAAGTTGCGACCTCGCCGTCCAGGGGCATCGACATCGATGCGCTGGCCACAGTGCTCGAACGCCAGCGCGTCGCTGCCTGCTGGCTCATGACCAGCTTCCAAAACCCTCTGGGCAGTTCGATGCCGGAGGAACGCAAGAGAGCGCTGGTCGCCCTGCTCGCGAAGCATGCGATTCCGCTGATCGAGGACGACGTCTATGGCGAGCTCTACTTCAACGCGAAGAAGCCGCTGCCGGCCAAGGCCTTCGACACCGAAGGCCTGGTCATGAATTGCGGCTCCTTCTCGAAGTGTCTGGCGCCAGGCTATCGCGTTGGCTGGGTGGCCGGCGGACGCTTTGCCGCGAAAATCAAGCAGATGCGTCTTATGTACACGCTCTCACCGGCCATCCCTGCGGAGGCTGCCATTGCGGCCTACCTTGACCAAGGCGGCTACGACCGGCACCTGAGGCGCATGCGCAAGGCGCTCGCCGGCCACCTGGCCGCGGCCACTAAGGCCGTACAGATGCACTTCCCCGCCGGCACGCGCATGGCGGTTCCGGAAGGCGGCTATTTTCTATGGATCGAATTGCCCAACACCGTCGACGCGATCGAACTGCACACACTCGCGAGAGAACGCGGCATCAGCCTGTCGCCAGGGCCGCTCTTTTCCGCCGCGCGGCGCTTTAGAAACTGCGTGCGGCTGAACTACGGCCATGGCGCTGACCCGCGCTTTTTGCCCGCACTGAAGACCGTCGGCGAACTCGCGACACAGTGCGCGGCGAGTCGTCACGCGCTGGCCGCCGCACAGCAATAGAGCAGACGACTTTCGTCGTCTCGACCGGATCATGCCGACAGCACGGCGCGATGCCGGTTTCAGGGCTCGTGTGCGGCGACATCCCTGAGGGCAGCGGCGAAGGTTGTCAGCTTTTCAGCTTGGCTGAGTTCGATCGACCTCAGCGATCTGGCCCGCTCAATTGCGGCGGAACTGAGCCTGTTCAGTGGATCCTTGCCAGCCGAGAATTTGCCTAGATTCGAACCCGCTTCCTTTGAAGGTCCGAGATTGAGAAGTCGCTTGAAGGAGACGGCCCAAACACCGCTATTCGACAGCTGCGTCAATCTGACCCCGCCCTCGACCCGCAGCGCGAATGCGCGCGGAACCCTCAAGACCCCGAACTCCGACAGCGCCACGCCTGCGCTCAGGTCGCCTGCGGTCGACTGTTCCCTCTTCGGGCTTGCTCATTGGCTTCTGAAACCCTGAACCCTGGTCATTCACCCGTTCAGATCGTTCTCTTCACCAAAAAAAAGATTCCCAGATGTATGCAACGCCATTGATGACGATCGAGGCGCTTCGCTCGACAGCAAACGCTCGACGCTGCGCAGGCGGATATCCTCAAGCTGCCAACCTGCCAATGCAACCGAGCCCGAAGAGGATGTCATGAGCAGGGTTCCGGTAACACCCCGCCCAGGCGAATTGCTCGCCCGGGCGATCGACGTGATCGAAGAGGCGTCACACCATATGTTCAGTGAACAAGCATCGGTGAGCTTTCGATCTCCGACCGACCTGATGGCGCTGAGCCCGGATGAACAGGATGAGATCCGACGAACCGAGGACTTGAGCTTCCAGGCTCGTCCGGTAGTCTCCGCGATCAGTTTCTGCCTGCGCTCCGCGGTCTCCTTGCTTGCAGTGGCGCATTCCCTGACCGAACCGTCAGACGAAATGTCGCCGTCCGATCGGGAGCGGGCCTGGAAACAACTCGCCGCCCATACCAAGCTCGCGGGCCGCGCGGCCTATCGGGCCTCGCTCATTCTCTGCGACCCGAGCGCCGGTACCGTGCGAGGCGAACCGATCACTGCCGCGCCGCCGAACGCCATGCAGGCCAGGGTGCCTTTGGAGCCGGGCAGCGGCACAGGAGAACAGGTCCGCATCCTCGTCGTCGACGATGACAGCGTCATTGCGCTGCTGCTGCAGCGAAGTCTGGCACGGCTTGGCTACGAAGTCGCGGGTGTCGCCTCGACGCGCGACCAAGCGGTGGAGATGGCGCAACGCACCCAGCCCAGCCTCGTGCTCATGGACATCAATCTTGGCCCCGGGGGCGACGGCATCGAGGCCGCCGAAGCCATCGTGCGTGAGCGGCGCACGCCTGTCATCTTCCTGACCGCCTATTCCGAGGATGCGGTCCTGGGACGCGCTCGCGGAAGCGGCGCCTGCGGCTACCTGCTGAAGCCTTTCTCCGAGCGCGGCCTTCACGTGACCATTCAGATGGCCCTTGAGCGCTATCGCAGCGAAAGCCTCCTGGCGGACAGCGAAAGACGTCTGAGGCATGCCCTCGATGCCATCCGCGAGCCGATGGCTCCCGAGGGGCCCCCAACGCAGGCAACGGCCTGATGGACTCGGCATCGCCGTTCGCGCCACAGCCAGCCCCGAACCCCGTAGCACCTGCGCGCCGCATGCTGGCATCCGACCCGCAGTTCGCAACGCTGCTCACCGAGGTGATCGACGCACTTCCGGCGAACATCGCAGTCCTCAATCGGGAGGCGAACATCGTGTCGACCAACCGCCGCTGGCGCGAATTCGCACGCTTCGAAGGGCTGGCGAGCGGGTCTGACGGGATCGGCCTCAACTACCTGGAAGTCTGTGATCAGGCGGTGGGTGACGACGCCGAGTCCGCGCACGAGGCCGCGGCAGGCGTGCGTTCCGTTCTCAGCGGCAACGCCCCGAGCTTTGCGCTTGAATATCCGTGTCATTCTCCCATCGAGCGGCGCTGGTTCCAGATGACGGTAACTTCGCTGGGCACAGGCGGGCCGCACGGTGTCGACGGGGCGATCGTCGTGCACAGCGACATCAGCAAATACATGCGCGCGGACGAGGTGCTGGCCGAGACCAGGGAGCGCTTGCGCTTCCTCCACGAACTTACCGAGGCGACCTGCGGGCTGACCGACCCGACCCAGATCCTGGCCACGACCTGCCGGCTGCTTGGCAAGCAGTTGCGTGCACACTGCGCGTACGCAGAAATGCACGAAGACGGCGACCGCTTCGACATCGTTCATGACCGCGTGGCAAGCTGTCCGGGCGCGCAAGCCAGCCACCTCCTGTCAAGCTTCGGCGTACAAACGGCTGCCGAATTGCATGGCGCCCGTTCGCTGGTGCTTCGCAACACCGCCCTCGAACTGCCATCGGGCGAGGGCAGGGAGTTGCTTGCTTCGATGGGTGTCGCGGCGATCATCTGCTGCCCGCTGACCAAGCAGGGCCGCTTGCTAGCAATGGTCGCCGTCCATCAGGCGCGGCCCCGCGACTGGACTACGGGCGAGCTCCTCACTTTGCAGGAGGCCGCCGAGCGCTCATGGGCCGCCGTCGACAGACTCAGTGCCGAGCAGCGGCTGCGAGAGAGCGAATCGCTGCTGCGCATCGCAGGCCGCACGGCCCACCTCGGAGGCTGGGCGGTGGAGCTGCCCAGCGGGCGGGTCGCCTGGTCCGATGGCGTCTGCGAGATCCTGGAGGTGCCCGCCAACACCGTACCCAGCCTTGAAGAGGCCTTTGCGCGGTGGGCACCGCAGTCGGTCGGGGTGATCAAGGCGGCGTTCGACGCCTGCGCGCAAGTGGGCGTGCCGTTCGACGTCGAGCTCGAAATGCGCACGGCCACGGGACGCGCCATCTGGGCGCGTTGCACCGGAGAAGCGCAACGCAACCTTGCCGGCCGGACCACGCGCGTGCACGGCGCGCTGCAGGACGTCACGCTGCAGAAGCGCGCCGAATCGGAACGCGCGCGCCTGGCCGCGATCCTCGAGTCGACCACTGACCTGGTCAGCATCAGCGGCCCCGACGGGCGCCTGCAGTATCTCAACTTGGCCGGCCGCAAGGCGCTCCAGGTGGAGCCGTCGGAAAACCTGGCCGACATCTCCGCCTGGGACTTCGTGTCGCGTCCCGGCGGCGAGCTTGCCGAGGGCGTGCTCACCGCCAAGCGGGAGGGCACCTGGAGCGGCGAGACCGTCCTGACGACCCGCAACGGCAAGGAAATCCCCGTGTCGCAGGTCCTCATCGCACATAAGGGGGGCGATGGCCAAGTCGCCTCGGTGTCGGGGGTCATGCGCGACATCAGCGAGCGCAAGAGGACCGAGCTCGAGATCGCCAACAGCCACCAGGAGCTGCAGCGCCAGCGCATGGAGCTGCGCATCCTGTTCGACCTGATGCCCGCGATGATCTGGTTCAAGGACACGCAGGACGTCATCGTGCGCCTGAACCGTCGCGCCGCCGAAGCCGTCGGCCAGACCGTGGACGCGATCGAAGGCCGCCCCGCGCAGGAGATCTATCCCGACGCCGCGATCATGCGCGCCGACGACCTCGAGGTGATCCGCTCCGGCCAGCCCAAGCTCGGCGTGCTCATGGAAAGCCACAGGCCCGATGGCGAAGTCATCTGGGTCCAGACGGACAAGGTGCCATACAGCAATGCCGCCAAGGAGGTCATCGGCATCGTCGTGATGTCCCAGGACATCACCGAACGCAAGCGAGACCAGGACCGGCTCAGCGAAATGAATCTGGAGTTGGAGGCACGCGTGCGCTCGCGCACTGCGGAGCTCGAACTGGCGCGCGACGGTGCCGAACAAGCCAGCCGCGCCAAGTCTGCCTTCCTGGCCGCCATGAGCCATGAAATACGCACGCCGATGAATGGGGTCATCGGAATGATCGACCTGCTTCACCGCAGCAGCCTGATGGGCGAACAGCTCGAGATCGTGGACCTGATCCGCGACTCCGGCTTCTCGCTGCTCGGCATCATCGAGAACATCCTCGACTTCTCCAAGATCGAAGCTGGCAAGCTGACGCTGGAGGCGCAGCCATTGCTTTTGGGCGACTTGCTGGAGAACGTCTGCGGCATGCTCGATCACAAGGCGACCAAAGGCGGCGTTCACCTCACGGTGCATGTCGATCCTGCCATTCCATCCCGAGTCGTGGGTGACGAGACGCGGTTGCGGCAGGTGCTTGTCAATCTGGTTGAAAACGCGATCAAGTTCACCAGTGGCCGCGTGGGCGTGGGGCAGGTATCGGTGCGCGCCGTGCTCGTCACGAAAGAGAAGGAAGGGGTGACGGTCGACCTCGACGTAACCGACAACGGCATCGGCATGGACGAAGCGACCCTTGCCCAGCTGTTCACGCCGTTCTCGCAGGCCGATGTCTCCACCACGCGCCGCTTCGGCGGCACCGGGCTGGGACTGGCCATCTCCAGCATGCTGGTGGAGTCGATGGGCGGAAAAATCTCGGTCGAGAGCTCGCTCGGCCTGGGATCCCGCTTCACGGCACGGCTTCGATTGCCCTCGCCAGCGGACGAGCCACGAGAGACCGACGACTTCTGGTCGGTGGCAACGGGCCTGCGCTGCCGCATCGTCGGCCACTTGCAACCGTTGGCCAGCGACATCGTCGACTCCCTTCGCCATGCGGGCGCGGTGGTCGACTCGTTTCATGACCTGGAAAGCCTCGCAGGGGCTGAGTGGGCGCCGGGCGAGCAGTTGGTATTGATCCTGCCCGACCAGCCGGCAGGCGATCCGGCCCGGCTGCGTGCATCGGTGCCGCCGCATCTCAGCGGCAAGATCCGCTTCGTGGTGTTCGGTTGGGGCGAACGACGTCGACCGCGCATCGAAGCGGCCGACCTGCTGCGCATTGACGCCAACGCCCTGCCGCGCCGCACGCTGTTCAAGGCGCTCGGCCTGGCCTGCGGACGACTGCGGGCAAGCCTCCAGGCCGACGAGCTGCCCCCGAAGACACTTCCACGGTCGAGCGCAGGCGAGCCATCGGGATCGACCACAAGCCGCGTGCTGATCGCGGAAGACAACGATACCAACCGCAAGGTGATCCTGCGGCAACTGGCACTGATCGGCTTCTCCGCAGACATCGCTGCCGATGGGCGGCAGGCCCTTGCGCTCTGGCGCAGCGGCTCCTATTCGCTCGTTCTCACCGACCTGCACATGCCCATGATGGACGGCTATGCGCTCACTGCAGCCATCCGCCGCGAGGAAGCTGCCGGTCACCACACGCCGATCATCGCGCTGACGGCCAACGCCGTGGGCGATGAGAAACTGCGCTGCCTCTCGGCCGGCATGGACGCCTACTTGAGCAAGCCGGTGCGGCTGGAGGATCTCAAGGCAGCCCTCGATGCGGCCATCGCCGTTCCTGCCCTCGCGGCACCGGCGGACCTGCGCGTCCTCACGGACTTGATCGGTGACGACCCGCTCAGCGTGGCAGAGGTGCTCGGCGCCTTTGGTGCGTCCGCCGCGCAGGCCCGCGAAGCCATGTGGCGTGGATGGCAAAACGGTGACCTGCGCCTGGTCGCTGACAGTGCCCACAAATTGAAGTCTTCCGCGCGCGCCATCGGCGCGATGCGCCTGGGCCAGCTGTGCGCAGATATCGAGGAGCAAGCCGAGACGGAGCAGGCGGCCGGCCTCGACACGCTGGTGAAGCGCTTCGACCGCGAGATGAACCTCCTTCAACACTTCCTCGACGCCCGCCAGCCCGATGCCGGAAGCTAGCCCGCTGGTGCTTTCACCGCCCGCGATGGTTCTCGCCGTTGACGATGACGACTTTGTACGAGACCTCTTGCAGCGCACGTTCACGACCGCGAAGCTCGATTTCAGAACCTTCGTCTCGGCACAGGACCTGCTTGACCATGCCGACCTGCAGTCACCGGCCGTGCTGCTTCTCGATGTTCGCATGCCTGAAGTGTCGGGATTGAAATTGCAGACCTTGCTGCGCGAGCGCGGCGTGATGCTGCCGATCATGTTCCTCGCCGGCAATTCGGAAATCGCAGTGGCGGTGACTGCGATGCGAAACGGTGCCGTCGACTTCGTCGAGAAGCCCTTCGACGCCGCGGATCTCGTGGCGCGCTTGCGCCGCGCATTCGCCGTCCATGTCTCCACTTCCGCACGGCCGAGAAGATCCGGCACCTCGGCGCACGCCGGGCGGCTGGCAGCACTGACGGCGCGCGAGCGCGAGGTGTACGACCGGATGGTGCTCGGCATGACCAGCAAGGAGATTGCCAAGGAATTGGGCGGGAGCTTCCGCACCATCGAGATTCATCGAAGCCGCGTGTTGGTGAAGATGGGTGCATCCAACGTGGCAAACCTGGTCCGTCGGAGCTTGATTGCCGTCGTAGGCCCATGAGGCCGCGCGCCCCAGCCTTTCAAGCTCGAAGCGACCATTGACTCCTGGTGCAACCCGATGGCATGTATCTCAGGAACATATGCTCAGCCCATGCAGGCTTTGACTCGGCGCACGGGAAGCAGCGTCGGGCAAGTCGTCGAGCAATCCATCAATGGGCTCTGGTTGATGAACAAGAAAGCCTTGCGCATAGTCGACGCCCATCCGCTCAAGCCGCGACATCACCGCCGGACTTTCCACGAACTCCGCAATCGTCTTCATTCCTACGACCTTGGCGACGTCAACGAAACAGCGCACGGCCGCTTCATTGAGCGCATCAGTGAGCATGTCGCGCACGAACTGACCATCGATCTTGAGAAAATCTACTGACAATTTCTTCAAGTACCCAAACGACGCCGTGCCAGAGCCGAAATCATCGAGCGCCACTCGGACACCCCGGCTTCGAAGCGCGGCGATGAAGGCCGCGGCTTGCGAAAGGTTCGCCACGCCCGCGGTCTCCGTGATCTCGAAACACAGCCTCGAGCAAAGGGCCGGACCGGCCTCGTCGAGCTTCCCGCATGCCCAGACGTGGAAAGCGGGGTCTCCCACCGAGTGGCCGGACAGGTTGACGCTGAGCATGTCAACGCGCGTCTGGTTGGAGGCGCTGCGCAGCCAAAGAAGTGTTCGAAGCAGCACCCAACGATCGATTCGCGACGAGAGGTTATGACGCTCTGCCGAAGGAAGAAATGCGCCGGGGGGCACCAATGCGCCGTCGCGTGCGACCATTCTCAAGAGAATCTCGGCATGCACCCCGTTCACTGGGCGGTCGAGGGGTACGATGCGTTGGGCGAACAGTTCGAACCTGTTCTCGTCGAGCGCCTGTTCGATCTGCGTGGCCCACCTGAGCCCTTCTTCTCGCGCCTGCACCGCCAGGTCCGTTTCCCCCCAGAGGTGGACCCGATTGCGCCCGGCGTCCTTGGCAGAAAAGCAGGCAGCGTCGGCGGCCTGTAACAGCGCCGCCTCCGTTCGCCAGTGGTCATCGATCTTCACCACGCCGATGCTCGCACCGATTCGAAACTTCAGTTCGCCATGAGCGAACCTGAAATCTTCCATGTGATCGCAGATTTCCTGCGCCAGGCGCCTTGCGTCATCGAGGGCACAGTCTTCGAGGATGACGGCAAATTCGTCGCCGCCCAGCCTTGACACCGTGTCACCGCCCCGGACCGTCGCGGTGAGCACCCTGGCGAACTGCTTCAGGAGCCGATCGCCCGCAGCATGGCCGCACGCATCATTGAGCCGCTTGAACTGGTCAAGGTCGATGTACATCAATGCATGCTGTATTGGCGTGGTGCGCGCCGTATGGAGCGCGCGCCCCAACTGCGTCTCGAATTCTGACCGATTGGCGAGTCCGGTCAGCATGTCATGCGTGGCCCGATAGGCAATCTGCGCATACGAACGACGCTGTTCGGTGACGTCGCGAAAGACGCAGACCTCGCCCAACACACTACCGTCGTCCTTGAGGATGGGAGTCACGGACCTCTCGATTCCGTACCTCCGTCCGTCGCGAGAGACGAGCAGATCATGGTTGCACGACCGGCTTGCGACCGCAGAGGCATCCACGATCACATGCAAGACTTCCGACAGTGCTCTGCCCCGGGCTTCGCTGGTCGACCACCCGGTCAAACGTTCAGCGACAGCATTGAGGAGACTGACGTTGCCCTCCGCATCGGTCGTCACAATTCCGTCCGCCACCGACTGCAGCGTGACGCGAAGCAGCTCGTGCTGCTCGGACAGGCGGTCCACTAACCTCAAGGTCTCCCGAATCGCGTATCGGCCCTGCATCGCGTGGGCCACGATGCGCGAAAGGCATCGAAGCGTTTCGCGCTGCTTCTCGCTCAGTTGACGGGGCTTCCTGTCCATGACGCATAGCGTCCCGACGCATATTCCATCGTTCAAAAGGACGGGCGCGCCGGCATAGAAGCGGATGTCGGGCGGACCCGTCACCAGGGGATTGTCGGCAAACCGGCTGTCCTGCATGGCATCGGGAACTTCGAACAGGTCGCCACCGAGGACGGCGTGAGCGCAGAACGCAAGCTCGCGCGGCGTTTCGGCGATGCCCGGAAGTCCGACATTGGCCTTGAACCATTGCCGGTCATGGTCGATCAGGCTGATCAGCGAGATTGGCGCGCCACAGATTTCCGCCGCCGTTCGCACGATGGCATCGAACTCGGGCTCCGGCTCGCTATCAAGTATTTTTAGCGCGTGGAGCGCGGCTAGAGATGCGTCCTCATCCTTGCGCTTCGGCGCGGCTTTCATCTGACGAGATCCCGCCAAGACTCCCCCTGCACACTTTCAGACAAGAGGCGGCCAACATCAAACATGACCATGGAGGACGGGTTCGATTCAGTCATCTTCATCCTCGTTGAGCGCGAGTTCCACTGCATGACCTGCGTCATCCTTCTATGAGTGCGACCCCGAGTTGCCCTCAGGGTCGGCGATTGGACTGTAGACAGACAGCGCCTTGCGCCGCCCCGTCGACTCTCGACCACGGCCATCGTGTCGTCATCGGAAGATAAGCTGTCCGCCCGCCGCAGCCCATACGTGCGCATACGTACGTTGCGCGCCGACGTCATGACGCCAGCCGATCGACGGCAAGATCAGCATCGGCGCATGGCGTGACGGGCGAGTGGGGCGCACTGCAAGCCTTGGCGGGAGTCATCGGCCGGCATCCGGAACACTTGGACCCAGGCTGGCAATGTAGCCTGCGCGACCTGTCCAACAGGCTCATTCCGCGGGGGCCGTGTCCTGAGCCCATGCCAGTGCCGACAGGTGCGCGGCGTTCACCTTCTCCGCGCTAATGAAGAGCGACTCGGACAAATGCGCCGCCTCGCTGGCGTCAACCTCGCAGGATTCAGCCAAG
>NZ_JASZYL010000033.1:0-12422 GCF_030316985.1 Variovorax sp. J31P179
GCCGGCGGCGTTGCTTCGGATTGACGTCCATAGATGTCCAGCTAACTTAGGTGGACAGCATGGTCTCCGGCTTGGCCTCTGATCTCAAGGTGGGGAGACTGGCCGCTTACGCGACGCGGTCATAGATGAAACCTAGTCCAGCCGGATTAGCGATACCTACTCGACGTCTGCCAACCGCTCGCCAAAGCCAAAGATATCCTGTAGCGGCAGGCGCATGCGTTCGATTCACGTCGCGCACTCCGTACAGGCTCCCGACCGGCCGGTAAGGCTGTCGATTAGGACGATGTCGAAGTCTTGGCGCCAGCGCGTGCGCAACGCCTCAACGAAGGCGCCGCCCTCGTGCTCGCGGAGGAATGCCGTCCAGTCGAAGGTTTCGAGCCGGCGAGAGTAGTCAGGGTCATGGTCGCGCCCGCTGTCGAGCAGCGTGAGCGGTACTCGGGTATCGATGGCCAGGTGAACCAATAGGCACGGTAATCGACCTGCGACGCACCGCGGTCCACGGCGTCGCTGAACGCGCGTAGCAGTCCCGGGCTGCCTTCGCGTTCGTCGAATATGCTGAAGTACCGCTCGAGCCTCGACGCCTTGAGATCCCAGTCGACCCCCAGCACGCGCAGGCCGCGCTGTGCGAGCAGCAGCGCAACGTTGGCCAGCGCCATGCTGCGACCAACGCTTCCTTTATATGAATAGAACGTGACAATCGTGCCCATGACGGCCTCAGTCGGAAGTGAATCGGGGCACCTCAGATTGCGGCGCGACCTGCCGATGGAAAAGGGCGACCAATGCTTCTTCCGCCGTTGCAGTCCAGCCGGCGTCCCATGGGCAGCATGGATGCAATGGCTGATGGCGGGGGCCTGATTGGCGAGTGTTGCGTCCAGTTCCTCGGCACGCGGGCTGTTCCGCGCCATCCGTACGATGAAGCAAATCTGGATCTGAAAGTAGCTGATGTGCCCCAGCTCGGGCGGAAATTTCTCGCCGTCGTGGATGAAGGCGGGCACCACGAGGCCGTGCGGCTTCGCCACCGAGCGCAGGCGGGTGTTCTGCTCGCGCCCGAGCTTGTGGGCAAGCTCCTGCGCACACCACTTGCTTGCCACGTAGGTGCCGCTCCACAGAGGCATCAGGATCCGCGAACTGCCCAGTGCGCGGCCGGCCACGAAGCGCCGCTCTCCAACTGCGTGTCGATGTAGATCCTGGGCTTGCGGTCAGGCTCTTGCTCGATGCGCAACTCAAGGAGCGGAACGAAGTGCTCGTCGATCCACGCCCGAGACTCGGCATTGCGCCGGTAGCAGATGACGATGTCGTGCGTGTAGGGCATCGCGAACGGAGCATGCATCCTGCGGCGGAGGGACGTCAAGACTTTCCGCCCCAAAAAGGGGAACCCGGCTGCAAGCCGTTCTGCACGCAGCCCGGCCTTCTCAAAATCCGGGGCGGTTCACCCCGCGATCGTGGGCTCTTCCAGTGGAGCAGAGCCAGAGCTTGAGAAGCAGGCGCTTGAGTCTGGTGGTAGCCCCATCACAACCTCGGGGTACTCGCGTGCAAGCCGTTGACGGACAACTCGCGGACGTCGAAGTCGGGATGCAGCACGTCGACGCTCATGCCCGCTGCGGCCATGACCCGTCCGAGGCGCTCCAGGTCGGGCCAATGCTCCACGCGTTCGTCCCAGGACATGTCGGCCAATCGGTCGAGCAACTCGCGCTCTGCGCCCTGCAATGACGCTGGTGCTTGGTCGAAGCGTTGAAAGCTCAGCGCGCCATCGTAAACGTCGTCGCCACCATGGCCCTGCGACAAGGCGCCGAGTAGCAGCCGTGTGGATTGCGTCGTCGTTCGCAATAATGCATTTACCGCCAACAATACTTGGGGCAAAAGATAAGCTCTGGCGACCTCGGCGGCGGAGCGACGCAGCGCTTTTTCGACGCCGCCGATTGAAATCATCGCCAATTGCCAGCGGCCGAGCCGCCAAGCATACGGCGGCGCCGCAATCTGTTGCAGCACATACAGGCTGGGATTTCCGGCGGCGACGATGTCGGCATTCGTCAGCGCCATCGCTACGCCATCGGCGTCCGGTACCACCAGTGGCGGAAAGTAGCTCAGCTGCGAGTTGCAGCCCAAAAGCACTATAGCCAGCGGCGGCTCGTCAGACCGCGGTGCTGAGGCCGGTACCGAATGATTGGCAAAATGACATGGCAGGCCACGTTCCAGCCGCGCACCGACCAGCATCACGCCGGTACACCAAGCCTGTTGGGAGATTGGCGCGGACCCGAAGCGGCTGTTGAGCAGGCTAGTCAGCGGCGCGGGGTTGAACTGGTGGTGCAGCCTAGACAACAAGCCGCTGCGCGTGGATAAGACATCGCCGATGTGCGCCCGGAAGAATGCTTTCGTGTCGGCCACTGGTTTGCCGAGCGCCAAATCGGCGGCCACGATGGCGCCGAAGCCGCTGCCCGCGATCAGATCGAAGTAGTGGCCGATCATGAAGTCGGGCTCGCCGTAACGTGCCCGCAGTAGAGTCTCAAGTCGCTCGAGCCAAGCCAATGTCAATGCCACCTCGACTGCGGGGCCGTCGATGGAGAGCACCCTCTTCGGGTGGGCACCGGTGAGGCGCTCGCCTACTGTAGGCGGCCGAGCACGGCTGAAGATCCAAGGCCGTACCGACGGCCGACTGGCTCCGGCGACTGCAGGGGCGGGCCTCGGCCCGATATGGAGCCGAAGATCGTCTATCGCACTGCGAACATTGCGGCTAACCGGCCCGTCCAATGACGCGGGCAGATTGAAGAATCCGGCCATGTATCGCCCGAGATCGGCCTTGAACGCCTGCAGCCGCGGCAGGACCGCCGTGTCGGCAAGCGCTTCAATGTAGTCAGTGCGCCATGCCGCATCAGGCTCCACCAAGTACGGCAGCACCACCTTGAGGCGCTGTCGTGCGTGCTTGACCTCCAGCCAGGTGATGCTCGTTTCGCCGTCGCCTCCATCCTCAACGCTCGGAACCCAACCATACCGGTGGGCGACCAGCACGATGACAATGTCGCAGTGGTCGATCGCGCTGAAGCACCACTCGATACTGCGCTGACCTAGCGATGAAGGTACCTTGTGGTCGACGACTAACACGTCCATCGCGTGCAGAGTCCGCGATACCTGTTCCGCATGGCCCTTAAGGTCTTCGCCCGTGTAAGAGATGAATACGCGCGGGGTGGTGGTCGGCAAATTGGCCATCAAGGTCAAGTTTAGCGAGAACCGATGACTTCGGCCACTCGGGCGCACGCTAGTGGCATGGTTTTTGACTTACGGAAGAGAGTCAAACTGACTTGCGCAATGCGGGCTCTGTCATCATCAGAATGAACGAAGCAGTGTCTGAATTTGCCTGCAAGCCCGGGGGCACGTCGGGCTTCAGGCGTTCCGCGGCGACGGCGCCGAGGAACTCGACCAGCGTGGGCGTGACCTTCAGCCGCGCCAACTCCAGCGCAGCTGAACACGGACAGGTAGGCGTCGAGTCGGCGAGACGCCAGCGGGGTACCGCGCGCCGGGCAGGCCACGCGCACCATACGCGTGACGCGGATGCCGCGGCTAGCGTCCTTCCTTAGCTCCGCGAATAGCGCCAGCGAATCGGCATCGAGCCCCTGGCCGTCCACATTGCGCGCCAACCACCTCGGCAACGACGCCTCCGCGTGAGTGCGTGAGAAGGTGCAACTAGGCGTTGTCGGGCACTTGCGTAGCAGAGTCAGCGCGTTGGCAAACAGGCTGGCGGCCGGCGTGGGGTGGTCCAACGCGTAGACCCGGCCCGTAGTGGCCGAACAGCTTTTCCACGCGGGTCGGGCGTGTCTGCCAGAGCTTGGCGAGGGTTCTGGAGAACGTTCCGTGGATGAGCACAAGATTGGGCGCGCCGGCCGGCGCGTCGATGCGTCCCGCGACCTTGGACGGGCTTCCCTCAAGCGGCGTCAGCGGTTGCAGCGACAACTTGTACACGCCGGGGTCAACCTGTTCGTCCAACGGCGTGCTGGTGGCCTCGGCAGTGAGCGCGGATGCCTTGCCGCCCATGACGCGCCTCACGACGCGAATGGTGCCCAGCACCGCGCCGCCTACCGATTGCAGCAGGCCACTGCGCTTGGTCGTGCGGCCATCGTCCTCCGGGCCCGCCAGTCAAGCTGAGCCGATACGTTGACCGCGTTGCGCCGGCGCGCTGACGTCGCGCTTCTGCGGCGGAACACCGCCCTGCTGCGCCTGCAGCAGTTCCACTGCGTCCTGCGGATGCAGGACGAGCGTGGGGCCGTTGGCGGTGGCAATCTCGACGACGTCCTCTCCTGGCTTGGCCGTGAGCGTGACGTCGCTGCCGCCGTCGCGCCGCGTGCCAACGCGCACAGCCTGCTTCACGTTGGCGTGCTCCGAGGTCGGCCAAGTCAGAGCGGCACCGCCGCGCGTCGAACACGCGCTGCTGGTCACAACGGTGCCCGGCACGCGGAAATGGATCTCGGCGTGCGGCGCGTTCGTGCTGTCTCCTCCGTCGGCCATGGGCACTCCTCCATGCTGTGGGCGTCTCGACCCGCCCGGGATCAGGACCGGCTTTCTACTCCATTGGAGTCGCAAAAAACACGGTTGCGCGGGCCAGTTTGACCGATCAGACGGCGGCTTTCGAAGGCGGCGTCTTCAAAACTATGGAGATGCCTGCGCTGAAGTGCCTCCATCGGAACCTTGTGGCACGGCGGCCGGCCGATTTTGTCCCTGCCCTGCCTACCCCTGAACACTCGCTGCAACGCACTCCGCAATGGAGGACATGTCTTCGCATGAGCGTCTAAATCTTTAAATCGACAAGGTGCGACGCTCGCTCATACTTCTGCTTGTGTCCAAGAGACCGAGATCAGGAAGACGAACTCGGAGTTCTGCTCCAAGCGGGCTCGGCGGCTGCGTAGCCCCTGCCTTTCCGAGTGAGAGTGCATGTTGCCGAGCGGCGTGCGCAGGGTTTGGCCGCCGCTGTTGGATGCAGCAGAAGTGTCTCAGCACGCGCTTGGATCGTCTTCGTCAGCGTTTCGATAGCTCCCGAGGAATCGGGCAATCGCGACCTCCTTGGCCGAGTAGCTACCGGGTTCGAAGTATCGCGGCGACTGGATGCCCCAGACGCATCGGGCAGTACGAAGCGCGCCCAGGATGGCGTCATCGAGCGACGCATTTGGCACTTGCTCCCGTCTCTCAGTCAGGCGGCGGGGCGAGCTCCAATGATCCCAGAACAGGACACGGCGTTGCGCGAGCAGCTTCGAAACGAATGCGAATGCTCGTCGCGTGCCATCGACTTGCCGGTACGAGACAAAATCTACTGCAGTCGCCTCGACTCGGTTGGCCCATGCATGCAACGGGGCGCCACCTCTCAAGCCACCGGCTCGCGGGTCGCGTCATTTCATGGAACGCCTGAACCTGATTGAGGATCAGGCGGATTGTCGCCGGAGTCGGGACTGGATGACCTTGGGATGGCCTTCGTAGGAAAGCTGGTTGCCCCCTTGGTCGTGTCGGCGAGGGAAACCAGCCTCCTGGAGATCGCTCCGAGCATGTTGGCATTGTCGGACGCACACTCTTTCGAAAGCCGTCTCAGTTGCTGTTTCAAGGCAGCCAAGGTCTGGGCCAGCAGCGCCTCATCGGCACCGGGTTCAATGGCCTGCAGGCAGCACTTGCGGATCTCCGCCTCCAGCGGCGTCCACTTGCTCATCATGGCCTCCAGATCCTCGAGTGACACGAAGGCGGCCCAGCTTCCAGGCTTGTGCAGCTCGGCCTCGCGGGCTTCCGTCTGCATCAGCGCCAATTCGGTCAAGAGCTGCCGCGCCATCTTCGGCAGGCCTGCCGGTCTCCAACCATCGACGTTGAACCAGTAGAAGTCGCTCTGGCTTTCCAGGAATAGAAACCGGAAGCGACAGACGATGTCCAGGCCTTTTAGCAGCAAGGTCGTATCCTGATGGCCATAGTCTTTCCGACGCGGTATTTCCACCAGGTAGACGCTCGCTTCCACTGTCCCGTCATAGAACGTCGTGCTCGTCGTCAGAATGAGGCGGTATCGCTTTTCGCCGCCGTGCGTGATGATGATCTGGCTGTTGTCGGCCTCAAAGGTCGGCAATCCCGCCGCGATGACGATTTGGGAGAGTGCGGAACCCCAGTGGAGGGCAAGGGGGTCTCCTGCGATGAGGTTGCGCAGCTTCCCCCATGCCATCCCCTTGGCCTCGAGACGGCCCTTGTCGCGTGCACCCACGAGGAGGATTTCATTCGCCTCGACGTCGACGAGGGAAGGCTCGTTGTTTGACACGCCGAACAGACCGATGGCTCCGCCCATCGAGATGATCGTCGCTTCGGCCGGCAGGTCGTCGTGGCTAGGCTCGACGTTCTTCATGTTGTAGCGGATGAGAAACTGCTTCTGCGGTTTGCGCACCTCTTTGACTCGCGTCTTGAACACCTCCACGACGGCAAGCTTGAAGTTTCGCGCGTGCTTCTTGCATTCGTCTCGCCTTGCCCTCTTTTCGTTCAGGTTGACACCATCGATCGCCAGCACGAAGTCCGCGAGCAGCTGAAGCAGATCGTCCGTATCCGCAATCTCGATATCCTTGCCGGCGCGTACCGGATCTGCATCGACCAATTCCTTTTCGATCTTCAGCGACACGTAACGCCGGTTCTCTTCGGGAGGAGGGACGTCGTCGTATGTACAGATGCTGATGACCTTTCCCCGCACACCGGTCTCGCCCGGTTTCTGCTCGTGAGTCGCGGAAAAAAAGCCAAGCTCGAAACCTGTCCACGAATGCGTGGTGCGCATGACGCCCGTGCTGATCACGAGCATGGTGTCTGCCGCCCTCAGGCCGTCCCTGATCGTGTCGTTGATGCTCTCGCCCGGTCGCAGACTTTCCTTGTCGTAAAACACGAAGATGTTCTCGCCAAAGACGTCCTCGAGCATCGACGAGATCGCGGCGGCGATCTTCTGATCTTCTCTCGCATAGCTGGTGAACACGTTGAGCTTGCTCATGGCGGGGCCCTTCCAGTTGCGCAGTCGGGGCAGCAAGTATGCGCCCGGCTTCGGCCAATACCGCACGTGGAACGCCGGGTGAAGAGGCATTTTCTCGACGACACCGCACTAGATCCACTGCTTTGGGTAGGCCGGTGCCGGGATCCGCGGCTCAGCGCGTCGACCACCTGCCCATCGCACGCATCGCGGTGGGGTGAGCAAGCTGTCGGGACTCGACACGTAGTGCTTCCGGAAGATGGACATTGTCGGGGCACGCGCGTGCGTGTGGTCTGCTGACCGTGTAGTGCTCGTCCGGTCTGGAGTGGAGCATGGACGTTCTTCAGCGGGAGGGGATCTACGATCATGCATTTGGCAGCGGGTCATCCGGGCCGATTTAGATGCACGACCCATCTCGCTGATGCAGGACGAAAGCATGGAGCCGGATCCACGGGGTCTGACGACCTTCCGTGTGAAGCCCTGCCTGCGATCGCACGTTGGAAAAACCTGCGTCTTACAGGCATTGCGCGATCGCCTGCCACGTCTTGCCGAGTCGACCTGCAGCGCGCTGATCTCAGGCGAGACGGTTGGCAGTGTTGGGGCAAAGGTGCGCCGAGCACTGGCCGGGCACTGGCCGAGGAAAACCGGCGCGTTCATGTTTCGACTCGGCCACCGGCAAGCCGTATGCATGCATGCAGAGCGGTTGATGTCACGGAACAGAGCTTGCAAAAGGCGCAGGATCCCAATACTGTTCGGTTACGGAAGCTCCTGAATCGATACGGTATGTGAGCGTCTGGTGCCGACCTCTACTGGTGAAATTTCCGGGCTAGTTCTCGCCAATATTGAGGACGAGCCTTTCTGTTTGGCGTGGGATAAAGCTTGCTTGGGCGTTGGCTGACACAAGTCGGTCGTCTCATCAAGGCGGGCGGGGATCGAAGTAGCTATGACAAGTTGTGGCCAAGACACAGCGTGCCTCATTTCAGGCGAGTGAGGCTGCGACGCCTTCGACTAGGGACATTCGACAGGCGGGGGTGGAGTCGACCCGGCATGCACAAATCGTGGGTACCGCCCGCCGAATGCTGTGTTCCGGAGCCGTATTTCGCAGGAAACCGACAGAGGGCACGCAGCTGAAGCGACCCAAGAGACGGAGGCGAATGGCGAAAGCCTGAGCTCCGCATTGACTCACTGTCATATGTGGTCCGAATGGGGTCGGCTTCCCTGCCGCGCTAGGAAGTAGGGAGTATCACATGTCAAAACCAAACCCATTTGTCAGTTATAGACGCGCAGATGCAAGCGACGCGATGCGCGCACTGTACTTTCATTTGAGAGCACACGCTTTGGCCTGGGGCAGGTTTTCACGGACGTCTCGTCGATCATTTCCGGAGATGTCTGGCCGGATCGTCTCAAGCGAGCGTTGAACGCAGCAACAATTGCCCTTGTCGTAGTAGGACCTAACTGGCTCAGGGCGGCAGATCAATACGGCCGCCGGCGACTCGATTCGAACGACGATTGGGTTCGGCTGGAGATCGAATGTGCACTGAAAACCAACAAGAAGATCATTCCGTTGCTGATCGGTGGCCTGCTTGAACTTCCGCCGGCCAAGGCACTGCCTGCGAGCCTCGCGCGTCTTCGTAAACATGAGCATTTCGTTCTCAACGACAACAAGTGGGAAAGTGATGTTTCGGCATTGGTACGGGTTCTAACCGGGACCTATGGCCTGCAACATGTCGATGATGAGTTCGCGCGTCCAATTCCTGAAAAGAAGGCCCGGCCTTTGACGGAGAAAGAACTGGATGCTGCGCTACTTGCATTGCCCGGCTGGCAACCATTTGAGACCTCGATTCCTAGAGACTATCCGTACACACGACACGAACTACGACGGGGATATCAGTTCAAGGATTTTAAAGATGCGATCGAGTTTCTTCAATCGATGGTCGAACCCTTGAACGAGTTGAACCATCATCCTCGGATCGAGAACCAGTGGCGTACGGTGTTCGTCGGCTTTACGACAGGGGACATCGGAAACAAGATATCGAAACATGACGTCAAGGCTGCCACGATCGTTGATCGACTCTACGCGCAACGCAATCTTGAATCCGGGGCAACTTCAAAGCAACCGAAAAGAGTCTTGCCACGCGGAGGTGCACGCTGATCGGATAGCTCTCCGCCAGGCGGTTCAAACACGCGATGTGGCTGGAGCGATGGGAGACCTTCGCTGAGATGGACCTGGTAGCGCCGTGCAGCGCAATGGGAAGATCGTTGAGCCGCTCTTCGTCAGTCCAGGACCAACCGACATGCCATGGAGGCGCTAGCGCGCTCCCAAATTCAATGACGAAATGAACTTCGGCGCATCGGCGTCCAGTTTCGCGATCACCTCGTCTCTCCTTCGCGCGTAGAAGTGCGAATTGAACGTCATTCGCTGTGCAGCGCTCCAGAAGTTCACTTGGTTGGATCCCCACTTGAAGAAGAGGAAGCGCCTACGGTCGTCCACGCCGCGGTAGTAGAAGGCGCCGATGGCCATCGAGATGGCGCCGTTAGAAGCGCGTTGAGCAGAGCCGAGCTGAAAGTTTCCGCTGCCCTCGAGTGACGAGTGAAAGTCGAACAGCCGGATGGTGTTGTCCTCTTCGGTGAGCTTGGCCAACGCGGCCACGGACTGCTGAAGAACAGCGAGCTGGTTCTGGGTGGCGATCGCCGTGATGATGGCCAGCGCAGCCTGGTCCATCCGAAACTCGCCCTCGCTTTGGTCGAAGTGCGTAAAGGCGAATTGCTCCGTCGCCCAGCCTAGGTTTTCGAGAATCTCGCAATAGGCTTGGTACCACGAGCGTGTCTGAGTGAACCGGTCGAACGCCCCGCTTGCGCCACGCTGCGCCAGCTGGACAGAGTAGAGGACATCGTCCTTCTCCTGCTCGCTGAGGCCGTCCACAAAGGAGATCAAACTACCAACATCGACCTTGGCGTCGGCGGGCGGAGTGGTCACGGCCGAGCGAAGGCTGCGGGTCGTTGCTTTGGCAGGGTGCGCGCCCGAACGCGACGAGGGAACTCCGGGGGTGGGCTCGATTCTTGGCAACCTGAGGTCGCGGATATAGGCGCTGATGCCGACAGGGACCACGTCGTGATCGGGCATGGTGGATTTCGGACTCGTTGCTCGCGCGTTGCGCGTCGGCTTGCCGCGCGCGGCCTTGGCGGCCGAGGCGGGCGGCGGAGACGATGTCAGGCGGCCATGGGCGTCGAAGGCGGCATCCATGATGAACGTCACTTCGGCTTCGGAGTATGCGGGATCCCAATGAGAGTTTTCGGGGACGTGGCAATGTCCGTAGTGACCCCCTTGGCTGTCCCAGACGATCGGGTCGCGGTTGTGGCCTCCCGGGTCCTTGCCGTTCTTAGCGGGCTTTGGCGGGCCCGCGGGCCAAGTCCCAGGTACACCGTGTGTCGACTCGATCCATCGGCAAAGGCGTGCCAGATTGGTGAGCGCGCGCCCATCTTTGGGAAGGTGCGCGAAGCCGACCAATTCGATTTGAATCGCTGAGTCCCGATTGGTTTGCACACCGCCAGGGTCGTTGCGCAACGCGCGAGCGCCTTCGGCAGTGTCGATGTGCTGGAAGATCGTGGTGGCGTCTACCGTGAAATGGGGGTCCGAGCGGTTCTTGCTGAAAGCGCTCATTGCGCCTTCGGCACTGCTTCCCTCCGTGGTGTGGTGCACGATTTTGAACGGTCCACCAACGTGCGGGCCGGACGAGCCCGAGATCGGGCGCCAAGTGGCAAATGGGCATTTGGGCATTCAAAGCTCCTGCGGTTGAGACCAAACCAATTCTGAGACGCTCCCCCTGAGACGCACCACACACGTTCCCATCACGCAGGCACGGTTTCACGAAGTGCGTGGCGACGGGACGCTCATCGGACGAGCTGGATCAGACTGTGAAGGGTGCCTGCTTGAGGAAGGAGACGGCGGGGCCGAGCACAAAGAGATTGGGAGATTGGCTGTCGGGCATGCCCGCTCGGATCCGCGCATGGAAGCTTCCGTAGGTCCCTAAGAAGTTTCCGCGGTTCCACACCTTCAGGAGTTGCTCGGTGAAGGCGCCGTTGTGGTCGCCATCAAGTGAAACCTGGTTATCTTGACACCCTGAGATAAGGACGACCGCAGGCTTGAACTCTCCGATGACCGTGGCAGCTTGCCCGGCAGTGCCTACCTGGGACAACGCTGCGTCGGGATCGATCACCCTGCCACCAGCGGCCTTCGCTACATCGCTCTGCAATTTGTCGTAGAAGGCTTGGTGGGCTTGGTAAACGCGATTGGCGACGCCCGCTGGCATCAAGCGTGCCCGGGTGCCAGGGGGCGGCGTCGGTGGCCGTTCCCGTGCGACGCTCCCGCTGTGGCAGCTGTCTGAAAGAATGAGGATACGCACCCCACTGACGAACTTGCTGAGTTCGAAGTAGAGCTCGTCGTCAATGAGCTGGCCATCGAAGAGGCACCAAGTTTCGTCTTTTCTGTCCTTCTCGTCGTGGTCAATGTCTGGGATCTGCCCACCATGGCCGGAATAGGTCAGGAAAAACAACCCGCCCGACTTGAGTGCCTTGGCGGCACTTCGAATGGCCGCCAGCACTTGGGCGCGCGTGGCCTTCTTGGTTAGCAGGACGGTGGACTTCATGCCCCTCGACTTGGCGATCGCCGCCATGTCGGCAGCGTCGAACTCGCACGCTGCCAGTGGCCCGTCCCAGCCTTCATAGTCGGTTGGATTGACGGCGTTGAGTCCGATGTGAAGCGAGAGCGCACGAACGCTCGAAGTCGGCGTCTTTTTTGTAGCCATGGTTCATCCCCTCTTCTTTTATAACTCGCATGGGTCGAGGAAGCCGAAAGCGGCCGCTGGCGCCGTGATGATATGAGCGTCTGGCGGCGCCATGAATGCAAATCGGACGAGAGCGTACTCAATGCAGACTAGACTTTTCGATGTAGAGCAAAAGCAAGAGGAGATCGAGCGGGACCTCGGCGTTGGGAGACACTCTTTATCCTCGGCGTCAACCAGAATAGGCTGCACTTCGGGCGGCGCTGTTGCCATCGCTCAGTGCGCTGAGCCACGCGCGGTCTCCTTGTTTTTTTCGACAACGAGGCTGCATTCGAAAGGGGAAGCAGCATGAAGCTGCCGGACATCGAACTCGTTTCCGCGGAGGTTCATTCCGCCTGGATGGAAGCCAAGCGTGCCCAGGGCGTGACGTCCCGCAAGGATGAGCGCGGCAATGAGCTCATGGTTCCCTACGACGAACTTCCGGAGCTCGCCAAAGAGCTTGATCGAAGCACCGTGCGTGCGGTCTACGGAGCGATCGAGCGCCTTGGGCTGAATGGCTGAACCAGCCACTTGGACCTAGTGCAGTGCGCTCGAAATAGCGGAACTTAATAGATGCGGCACACTCCGACCTCGATGGAGGTCGCAGCCATGCGCATTGCCCCAAGGATCGAACTGGATGCTGCTGT
>NZ_JASZYL010000034.1:0-9764 GCF_030316985.1 Variovorax sp. J31P179
GGCCGACCTCGTGATGTTCGACTGCCGCGGCATGAACATCTTCCCCGCGCTGCCGGGCGGCAATGCCGCCCACATCGTCGTCATGTACGCCGAGACCTCGGACATCGAGAACGTGCTGGTCGCCGGCAAGTTCGCCAAGCGCGAGGGCAAGCTCGTGTTCGATGCGCAGCGCCTGGCCGGCCTGCAGGACGAACTTCTCGCCTCGCGCCTGCGCATGTTCGAGGAAGGCAAGTTCAAGTCCCGGCCGGTCGAGCGCGGACCGCAACCCGAGGCCTTCTTCCTGTGAAGCGCCGCGAACTCCTGCTGGGCGCCATGGGTGCGCCATGGCTGGGTGCCTCGCCGGTGCAGGCCCAGGGCACGGCGAGCTGGCCGACCCGGCCCGTCAAGATCGTCCACGGCTTCGGCCCCGGCGGCCCGGTGGACCTGCTCGCGCGCCTGGTGGCGGCGCAGTTCGCCGACAGCTTCGGCCAGCAGGCGGTGGTGGAAGGCAAGCCGGGCGCCGGCGGCACCATCGGCGCCAACTTCGTTGCCAAGGCCGAGCCCGACGGCTACACGCTGTTCCTGATGGCCTCGGGCCATGCGGCGGCACCCGGCCTCTATGCCTCGCTGCCCTTCGACGCCGCCTCCGACTTCACGATGATCTCGATGATCGCGCGCAGCCCCTTCGCGATCGTCGCGGCGACCGACGCACCGTTCAAGACCGTGCAGGAGCTGATGCAGCAGGCCAAGGCCACGCCGGGCAAGCTCAACTACGGCTCGGGCGGGCAGGGCACCGGCATGCACCTCACGGCCGTGCTGCTGCAGGCGCGTTCGGGCATCACGCTCACGCACGTGCCCTACCGCGGCGGCGGCGCGCTCAACACCGCGGTGATCGGTGGCGAGGTCCCGTTCATGTTCACCTCGCTGGCCGGCATGACGCCGCTGATCGAGGCCGGCCGCCTGCGTCCGCTGGCCGTGACCTCGAAGGACCGCTACCCGGGCCTGCCCGAGGTGCCGACCGTGGCCGAGACCGTGCTGCCCGGCTTCGACGTCTCGGCCTGGTACGCGCTCGCCGGTCCCAAGGGCCTGCCGATCGGCATCGTCGCGCGCCTCAACCAGATGGTGCGCGCCACGCTCGCGCGGCCCGAGATCATCGAGACCCTGCGCGTGCAGGCGGCCGAGCCCTGGTCGACCACGCCGCAGGAAGCCCAGGCCTTCCTGACGCGCGATGTCGCGCACTGGACCCGCGTGATCCGCGAAGAAAAGATCAGCGCGCCGAGTTGAAGCGCGCTTCTTCGCCGCCCCGTGCCCTTGCCCTTTTCCGTTTTTCAAAGAGGAGTCGAGATGAACAGCCGGATCCGCATGTCCTGGCGCCGCGTGCCGCAATTCGCAGCCGCCGCCGCGTTGACCGTCGCCTGCCTGCCCGCCCTCGCCCAACCCGCCGGCACGCTGCGCTTCGGCAGCAACCAGGGGCTGGACGACTGGGAGACCCTGACCAAGCCCAACAGCATCTACACCTCGCTGGTCTACGAAGGACTGGCCGAGGTCTCGCCGGACGGGCTGTCGCTGCTGCCCAAGCTGGCCACCGGCTGGAAGGAAAGCCCGCGCAAGGTCGAGATAACGCTGCGTCCCGATGTGACTTTCCACGACGGCACGCCCTTCGACGCCGCGGCCGTGGTGAAGAACCTCGAGCGCATCCGCGACACACCAGGCCAGTGGCGCGGCGTGCTCAGCGCGGTCGACAAGTTCACGGTGGTCTCGCCCACGCGGCTGGACATCTCGCTCAAGATGCCGGCGCCCAACCTGATGCCCAACCTGGCGCGGCGCGGCGCCTTCATGGTCTCGCCCAAGGCGCTGGAGGACGGCTCGTACAAGCTCGTGCCGGTCGGCACCGGCCCCTGGAAGTACGAGGCCAAGGACACGGTGAAGGGACTGCGCACCGTCGTGACTTCCTACGACAAGTACTACGCGCCCAAGACGGTCGGCCCGGCGCGGGTGGAGGTCACGCACATCAACGACCCCGACAGCCTCTACAACGCGCTGCGCACCGGCCAGCTCGACATCGTCTGGACCAATCCCTCGATCGCCAAGCGGGCCGAGCGCGAAGGCCTCAAGACCACTTGGTTCCCTTCGGTGATGTGGCACCTGCAGATGATGGACACGGCCAAGGTCTTCAACAGCGCCAAGCTGCGCCAGGCGATCTGCCACGCGATCAACCCGCAGGACTTCATCGACGCCGCGCTCGGCGGCCACGGCAAGGTGCACACGCAGCGCCTGCGCGAGGGCATGAACGGCTTCAACCCCGCGGTCAAGGGCTATCCGCACGACCTCGCCAAGGCCAGGAAGCTGATGGCCGAGCTCGGCAACCCCAAGCTCGAGTTCACGCTGGCCACCTTCGACAACCAGCGCACCATCGCGGAGCTGTTCAAGAGCCAGATGGCGCCGATCGGCATCGACGTGAAGCTCGACTTCATGACCTTCGGCCAGTTCTTCAGCACCTTCCGCAGCGGCAAGTACCCGGCGGCCATCCTGACCGATTCGCAGGACACCGGCGCCTACGACTATTACCTCTACCACTACGCGCCGGCCGGCGCGGGCAACCCCCTGAAGACGGTCTTCCCCGGCGTCGAAGCGGCCGTGAAGGAGGCGCTGGCCGCGGACGACCTGGCGGGCCAGAACGCGGGCTGGCAGCAGATGGCCAAGGTGGTCGACGAGGAGGCGCTGGACTGCGGCTTCTTCGACTACGCCGCCTACTGGGCCTACAACCCGAAGCGCGTGAACAACATCGTCTCCACCGTCGGCGACGTGGCCGTGTTCCGCTACATCGACGCCAAGGTCTCGCCCTGAGAGCGGCCGGAAAAGCACCCCCACGAACCCACGAGGGCACCGCACATGGCCGACGACACACCACGCACACTGCTGATCCAGGGCGCCCTCGTCCTGACCATGGACCCCGCGCTGGGCGATCTCGAATCGGGCGATGTCCTGGTCGAGGGCCGCCGCATCGCGCAGGTCGGCACCGCGCTCGAGGCGCCGGCCGGCGCCCAGCGCATCGACGGCCGCGGCATGATCCTGATCCCGGGCCTGATCGACTCGCACACCCACATGTGGCAGGCGCCGCTCAAGGGTCTGGGCGCCGGGCTCTGGGGCACGCCCGACTACCAGAAGCACGTGTTCCCGCTGCGCGAGAAGTTCGACGCGGTCGACATGCACGACGCCTGCTTCGCGGCCGGCACCGAGATGCTCGACAACGGCATCACCACGGTGCTGGACTTCTGCCACAACACCATGACGCCGGCGCATGCCGAGCAGTCGATCGCCGCGCACCGCCGCACCGGCCAGCGCGTGCTGTTCTCCTACGGCATGCTGGGCGGCTTCTCGACGCTGGCGGCCGACCATCCGTGGCGCCTGGCCCAGGTGCGCGAGTTGGCGCGCGAGTTCGGCAGCGGCGGTGGCGATTCGCTGGTGCGCCTGGGCATGGCGCTGGGCTCGCTCGAATACTCGGGCCTGGAGCTGGTGAAGACCGAGATCGAGCTCGGCCGCGCGCTGGGCCTGCCGATGACCTTCCACCAGAACCCGCCGGCGCAGATCCGCCAGCTGGGCGAAGCGGGGCTGCTGGGCGGCGACCTGCTGCCGGTGCATGCCAACCTCGCGGCCGACGACGAGCTCGAGATGCTCGCGGCCTGCGGCGCCGGCATCTCCTTCACGGTCGAAGGCGAGTTCGGCGGCGGCCGGGCCATGAACATCATCGGCCGCGCGCACCGCACCGGGGTCACGCCCAGCCTGGGCGTGGACATTCCCTCGCGCGTGGCGCTCGACCTCTTCGCCCAGATGCGGCTCACCTTCCAGGTGATGCGCGCCGAGGAGGCGCTGGCCGAGCGCATCACCGGCCGCTGGCCGCTGGCGCGCCATCCGGGCACGCCGCACGCGCAGCCGCGCCACATGCTCGAGTACGTGACGGTCAACGCCGCGCGCGCGGTCGGCCGCGGCGACGAGCTGGGACGCATCGCGCCCGGCCTGCTGGCCGACCTGGTGCTGCTGTCGACCGGCCCCTACAGCATGTCGCTGGGCGATCCGGCGGCGCACGTGGCCTTCCAGAGCACGCCGGCCGACGTCGACACCGTGATCGTCGACGGCCAGTTGCGCAAGCGCGGCGGCCGGCTGGTGGACCTGGACCGCGCGGACGCGGCCGAGGCCACCCGGCGGGTGCGCGAGCGCGTGCTCGGCAAGGGCGTCCAGGCGGCGCGCGCAGCGGCATGAGACAGCTGTTCCTGAGCCGGCTGCTGTCGGTGGCGCCGATCCTGTTCGCGGTGTCGCTGTTCACCTTCCTGCTGACGCGCATGACCGCCACCGATCCGGTGGTGCAGATCCTCGGCCCGGGCGCCTCGGCCGCCGACCGCGCCGAGTACGCGCACAAGCTCGGGCTCGACCGGCCGCTGGGCGAGCAGTTCTTCCGCTGGCTGGCCGACGCGCTGCGCGGCGACCTCGGCAGCTCGCTCTACACCGCGCTGCCGGTCGCGCCCACGCTCGCCGACGGTGTCAGCGTGACCCTGACGCTGGCGATCGCGGGCATGCTCCTGGCCTTGCTGATCGGCATTCCGCTGGGGATCTGGGGCGCGGTGCGCCATGGCTCCTGGGCCGACCGGCTGCTCTCGACCATCGTCTCGCTGGGCCTGGCGGTGCCGAGCATCTGGCTCGCGCTGCTGCTGTCGCTGGCTTTCGCGGTCGAACTGCAGTGGTTCCAGGTGGTCGGCTACACGCCCTTCGCGCAGGACCCGCTCGAATGGGCGCGCGGCCTGGTGCTGCCCGCGGTCGCACTGTCGGTTCACACCGCCTCGGTGATCGCGCGCCAGATGCGCAGCGCGATGATCGACGTGCTGCGCTCGCCCTACGTGCATGCGCTGCGCGCGCGCGGGCTGCCGCAACGCCTGATCATCTCGCGCTATGCGATCCGCAACGCGATGGTGCCGGTGCTCAGCGTGATGGCGATCCAGATGTCGGTGCTGGTCGGCGCCAGCATCGCGGTCGAGCGCATCTTCGCGATCCCGGCGCTCGGCACCCTGCTGGTCGACAGCGTGGTGCGCGGCGATTTCCCGGTGCTGCAGGGCGCGGTGGTGGTGATCGCCTCCATCGTGCTCGCGGTCAATCTCGCCACGGACATCGGCTACGGGCTGATCAATCCGAAGGTGCGGGCGCATTGAGGCGCCCGGTCCCACCATGAGCGAAGTCGCCACCTTCCCCCCCGTCCATGCCGCGGCGCCGGACGACGGCGCGCGCATCCCGCGCAAGTCGCCCTGGCGCCTGCTGTCTCGGCCTTTCGCGCTGCTGCCCGCGGCCTTCCTGCTGCTGGTGCTCGCCTGCGCCATCGGCGCGCCGTGGATCGCGCCGCACGATCCCTTCACGCCGGCCATCCGCCATCGCCTGGAGGCGCCCGGCGCCACCTACTGGCTGGGCACCGACGACCTCGGCCGCGACATGCTCTCGCGGCTGATCTTCGGCGCCCGCACCGCACTGCTGGCCTCGTTCGAGAGTGTGGGCATCGGCCTCGCGGCCGGCGTCAGCCTGGGCCTGCTGGCCGGCTACGTGGGCGGCTGGCTGGACCGCCTCGCGATGCGCCTGGCCGACGTGATGCAGTCCATTCCCGCGGTGCTGCTGGCGCTGGCGCTGATCGGCGTGCTGGGCAAGGGCCTGGGCAATGCGATGCTGGCGGTCGGACTGATCTTCGCGGTCAGCTTCATGCGCATCACGCGCGCCGTGGTGCTGGCCGAGCGCGAGCAGCTCTACGTCGATGCGGCGCGGGTGCTGGGCCTGCGGCCGGTGGCGATCATGCTGCGGCAGATCCTGCCCAACGTCTCGGGCCCGCTGATCGTGCAGGCCTCGATCTCGCTCGGCACCGCGCTGCTGATCGAGGCCATGCTGAGCTTCCTCGGCGTCGGCGCCGACAGCACCCAGGTCAGCTGGGGCTCGATGCTCGAGACCGCGCGCCAGTTCCAGAGCGAGCAGCCCTTGCTGCCGATGGTGCCGGGGCTGGCGATCACGCTCACGGTGCTGTCCTTCAACCTGCTGGGCGACAGCCTGCGCGACGCCCTGCTGCCCGGCGGCGCGGCACCGGCACGGCCCGTGGCCCGCGAAGCCACCACGCGCGCGGCCACGACCGCCGCCGACGCCGAGACGCCCACCCCCGCCGACACGCTGCTCGAGCTGCGCCAGCTCTGCGTGCGCGCCACGGTCGGCGGCGGCGAGGCCGAACTGCTGAGCCAGGTCTCGCTGCATCTGCGGCGCGGCGAGGTGCTGGGCCTGGTGGGCGAATCGGGCTGCGGCAAGTCGATGACCGCCAGCGCCATCCTGGGCCTGCTGCCGCGCGGCGCGCACATTGCCGGCGGCTCGGTGCGGCTGGGCGGCACCGAACTGGTCGGCCTGCCCGAGGAAGCGCTGCGCCACATCCGCGGCCGCCGCATCGGCATGGTGTTCCAGGACCCGAACGCGGCGCTGTCGCCGGTCCACACCATCGGCACCCAGCTCTGCGACATCCTGCGCGCCCACTCGAGGATGAGCCGCGCGCAGGCCCTGGCGCGTGCGGTCGAGCTGCTCGACCTGGTGGGGGTGCCCGACCCGGCGCGCCGGCTGCAGGACTATCCGCACCAGTTCTCCGGCGGCATGGCGCAGCGCGTGGTGATCGCCGGCGCACTGGCCTGCGAGCCCGAGCTGCTGATCGCCGACGAACCCACCACCGCCCTGGACGTGACGATCCAGGCCCAGGTGCTGGACCTGCTGGCCGACCTGCGCCGGCGGCTCGGCATGTCGGTGCTGCTGATCACGCACGACCTGGGCGTGGTGGCCGACCTGTGCGACCGGGTGGCCGTGATGTACGCCGGGCAGATCGTCGAGACCGGCAGCGTGCGGGACACCCTGGCCGCGCCGCGCCATCCCTACACCGCCGCCCTGCTCGACGCCATGCCGCGCGGCCGGGGCGATGCCCGGCTGTCCACCATCGCCGGCCGCGTGCCGCCGGCCTGGGCCTGGCCGCAGGGCTGCCGCTTCCACCCGCGCTGCGCCCATGCGCGCGCCGCCTGCACCCAGCAACCCGTGGCGCTGCAGGAAGGCGTTCGCTGCATCCGCAGCGACATCCAGGAGCGCGCCGCATGACCGCGAAACCCCTGCTGTCGGTCGAACATCTGTCGGTCGACTTCAAGCTCAAGAGCGGTCTGTTCGGCAGCCGCACGCTGTCGGCGGTGCGCGATGTCAGCTTCGACATCGAGCGCGGCAAGACCTTCGGCCTGGTCGGCGAGTCCGGCTCGGGCAAGAGCACCATCGGCCGCGCGGTGCTGCGCCTGGTGCAGGCATCGGCCGGCCGCATCGAATTCGACGGCCAGGACGTGACCGCCTTCGGCCGTGCCACGCCGCTGGCCTTCCGCCGCGATGTGCAGGTGGTGTTCCAGGACCCGATGTCCTCGCTCAACCCGCGCCAGACCGTCGGCACCACGCTGGGCCAGGCGATCGACCGCCACCGGCCGATGACCGCGCAGCAGCGCGAAAAGGAAATCGCCAAGCTGGTCGACAGCGTGGGCCTGGCGGCCTACCAGGCGCAGCGCCATCCGCACGAGCTGTCGGGCGGGCAGCGCCAGCGGGTGGCGATCGCGCGCGCCCTCGCGGTGCAGCCACGCCTGATCGTCTGCGACGAGCCGGTCAGCGCGCTCGACGTCAGCACCCAGGCCCAGGTGATCAACCTGCTGGTGGATTTGCAGCGCGAGTTCGGCCTGTCCTATCTGTTCATCGCGCACAACCTCGACGTGGTGCGCCATGTCAGCCACCGCATCGGCGTGCTCTATCTCGGACGGCTGGTGGAGGTCGGTCCGGCCGCGCAGGTGCACGAGGCGCCGCGCCATCCCTACACCCGCATGCTGATGGCCTCGACCCTGGTGGCCAACCCCCAGGCGCAGGCGCTGCGCACGCAGGAGCGGCGCCTGCAGATCCGCGCCGAGCTGCCGAGCCCGCTGTCGCCGCCGCCGGGCTGCGCCTTCAACACCCGCTGCGCCTGGGCCGACGCGCGCTGCCGCGGCGAGATGCCGCAGCTGGCGGCTGCCGGCGGTGGCGTCGAGGCCGCCTGCCTGCGGCTGCCCGCGGTGGCCGCGACGCCACAAGGGCAGTTGCCGGTACGTACGGACGCCGGCGCGCGACAGATCGAGGAGCTGGCCCTATGAGCATCCTGCTGCGCGGCGCCACCGTGCTGACCATGGACCCGGCGCTCGGCGACCTGCCCGCGGGCGACGTGCGCATCGAGGACGGCCGCATCGCCGCCGTGGGCGCGGGCCTCGAACGCATGCCGGGCGACGAATTGATCGATGCCCACGGCATGCTGCTGCTGCCGGGCCTGATCGACACCCATACCCACATGTGGCAAGGACCGCTCAAGGGCCTGGGCGCAGCGCAGTGGGGCATGGCCGACTACCACCGGACCATCTTCTCGCTGCGCGAACGGCTCACGGCCGAAGACATGCACGACGCCGCCTTCGCGACCGGCGTGGAGATGCTGGACAACGGCATCACGACGGTGCTGGATTTCTGCCACAACGTGATGTCGCCGGCGCATGCGGCCCGCTCGCTCGACGCCCATCGGCGCACCGGCCAGCGGGTGCTGTTCTGCTACGGCATGCTCGGCAGCTTTGAGACCCTGGCGGCCGACCATGCCTGGCGCCTCGCGCAGGTGCGCGGCCTGGCGCGCGAGATGGCGGGCGCGGGCGACGACGCGCGCGTGCGGCTGGGCATGGCGCTGGGCTCGCTCGAGTACGCCGGGATGGCGCTGTTCGAGGCCGAGGTGGCCACCGGGCGCGAGCTCGGCCTGCCGATGAGCTTCCACCAGAACGTGGCGGGCCAGCTGCATGAGATCGAGGCCGCCGGCCTGCTCGGGCCCGACCTGCTGCCGGTGCATTGCAACCCGGCACTCGACGCCGAACTCGCGCTGCTGGCGCGCCATGGCTGCGGCATCTCGTTCACGCCCGAGAGCGAGGTCGGCGACGGCCGCTCCACCCGCGTGATCGCGCGCGCCCACCATGCGGGCGTGACGCCGAGCCTGGGCGTGGACGTGCCTTCGCGGGTGGCGCTCGACCTGTTCTCGCAGATGCGCATCACCTTCTGGCTGATGCGCAACGAAGAGGCCGATGCCGAGCGCAGCGCCGGCCGCTGGCCGCTCGCGCGCTTTCCAGGCGTGCCCTTCATCCAGCCGCGGCACCTGCTGGAATACGTCACGGTGAATGCCGCCCGCGCGGTCGGGCTGGGCGATGCGCTGGGCCGCATCGCGCCCGGCTGCATCGCCGACCTGGTTCTGCTGCGCGCGGGCGCCTACAGCCCCTCGCTGGGAGATCCGGCCGCGCACGTGGTGCTGCAGGCCACGGTCGGCGACGTCGACACCGTGATCGTCGGCGGCCAGGTGCACAAGCGCGCCGGCCGGCTGACCGAAGTCGACCGCGCCGACGCGGTCGCCGCCACGCGCCGCATGCGCGAGCGACTGTTTCACTGAGCGAAGACCCGCGCTTCGCCGCCTCAAATTTCAAGACCGAAGGAGCCTCATGCCTCGAATGCTGATCAAGAACGCGAACATCCTGTCGATGGACCCCGAGGTCGGCGACTTCGACGACGCCGACATCCTGATCGAGGACAACAAGATCGCCGCGGTCGGCCCGAACATCGAGGCCGGCGACGCCGAGGTGGTCGACGGCCGCGGCCGCATCGTCACGCCGGGGCTGGTCAACGCCCACATCCACACCTGGGAGTACCAGCTGCGCGGC
>NZ_JASZYL010000035.1:0-9692 GCF_030316985.1 Variovorax sp. J31P179
TCGGCGCTGGCAAAACTGCGTTGGTTCATCTCGGTGGTGCTGTGACTTGCGATGTCTTCACGCATGCACGGGCCGTGCCCGCAGCGACCTATTGATCAGCGTTTCCCTAGCCTGACGTCGACATCAGGCGTCCTAGCGTAACCTGCACCGCGCAAGCATTCTGGACATCAAGCAACTGGTTGATGATCGGCAAGGAGTCGGCGACGAGGCAGTTGTAGACCGCGACGTCGCCACGACCGACGCAATCAACCGCGATTAGTCCTCCCTTGCCCTCCACAAGCGACCGTAATACGTGTGCAGCAGCGAAAGCCGTCCATCTCAACGCGACGGCCTACGACTCAGATCGGCCACAAGCGGAAGTACGCGAAGGTCGGCTTCCAGGCGCTCCACGTTGCGCCGACACCAAGGCAAAAGCGACTGCAAGGCATCTCGTAGCCTGGACCACAGCGACCGGAACTGCGGGTGTTTGTGCGCGTTCGCGCATCTACAGTGCACGGCGTCCTACTCGTCTACTGGGCGTCTACACCTTGAGCATCAGCGCGTCGGATTCAGGCGAGCCAATGCATCAACGCAAGCGTCAGGACCACCAGGAAGATCGTCTCGCCAAGCATCAACAGCACCGGCTTGAGGCCGACGGTGACCAAGTCCTTCAACTGCGTCTTCATCCCGATGCCCGCGATGGCCGCCACGAGGCACCAGCGCGAGAAATCGCTGCCGCCCCTGGCGACGACTGGCGGCAGCCAACCCGTGCTGTTGACGGCCACCAAGAGCGCGAAGCCGATGACGAAGCCCGGAAGCAGCGGCGGGCGCGGGCCACCCCTTCCCCTGGCCTGGCGGCGCGCCAACATGACCGCGAAGACGATCACCGGCAACAGCATGGCCACGCGCAGCAACTTGACCAGGGTGGCCACGTCGCCCGTCTGTTGCGACATGCTGTAGCCGGCGCCGACCACCTGGGCGACGTCGTGGATCGTCGCGCCCAGGAACACCCCGGCGGCACTCGGGTCCAGCTCCATGGCCTGCGCGATCATCGGGTAGACGATCATCGCCAGCGTCGACAACGCCGACACGCCGACGACAGTGAACAGTGTCGCGCGCTCTTTCAGTGGATGGTTCGGCAGCGCAGCGGCCAGTGCCATCGCCGCAGAAGCGCCACAGATCGCGGTAGCCCCGCCGCTGAGGAGGCCAAACAGGGTCTGAAACCCCATCAGGCGCGCCGCCAGCATCGACAACAGGATCGTCGCCCCGACGCAAATCACGACGATCGCCACTGGCTGCCATCCGAGCTCGACGACCTGGCCGACGGTGATCCGCAGGCCGAGCAGCGCGACGCCGATGCGCAGCAGCGTCCGACCCGCGAATTCGATGCCCGGCTTGCAGGCGCTCTCGCCGGAGAGGAAGTTCATCGCGATGCCCAGCAGCAGCGCGAACAGCATCACCGGCGCACCATAGTGCTCCGAGAGGAAAGTGGAGGCCGCGGCGACCACCCCGCAGGCCAGCACGCCTGGAAACAGCAGGCGCACCTGCCCTGGAACCGCGCCGATCGTGAGTGCGGTGGTCATGGCATCAGGCCGTCGGCAGCTTGTGGTCCTTGAACTGCTCGCGCAGGCGGTGCTTGAGCATCTTGCCGGTCGCGCCGAGCGGGATCGTCTCACTGAAGACCACGTCGTCGGGCGTCCACCACTTCGCGATCTTGCCGTCGTAGAAGGCCAGCAGTTCCTCGCGCGTCACCTCGACACCCGGCTTCTTCACCACCACCAGCAGCGGGCGCTCGTCCCACTTGGGATGGAACGCGGAAATGCAGGCGGCCATGCCCACTGCAGGGTGTGCCATCGCGATGTTCTCCAGGTCGATCGAGCCGATCCACTCGCCGCCGGACTTGATGACGTCCTTGGCGCGGTCGGTGATCTGAATGAAGCCATAGGCGTCGATGACGGCGACGTCACCGGTCGGGAACCAGCCGTCCACCAGCGGGTTGCCGCCGGCACCCTTGAAGTAGCTCGCGACGATCCAGGGGCCGCGCACCAGCAGCTCGCCCGAGGTCTTGCCGTCCCAGGGCAGCTCGTCGCCGTCGGCATCGACGATTTTGAGGTCCACGCCAAACACGGCGCGACCTTGCTTGGACTGGACGGCGAGCCGTTCTTCACTGCCCAGCGCCAGGTGCGCCGGTTTGAGCGTGCAGACGGTGCCCAGCGGGCTCACCTCGGTCATGCCCCAGGCGTGCAGCACCTGCACATCATGACGTTCCTGGAAGGCGCGCATCATGGCCGGCGGACAAGCCGAGCCGCCGATCACGGTGCGGCGCATGGTGCTGAACGCCAAGTCGTGGCACTCGACGTGCGCCAGCAGGCCCTGCCAGACGGTGGGAACGCCGGCCGACATCGTGACGCCCTCGGTCTCGAACAGTTCGTACAGGCTCCTACCGTCCAGGTACGGGCCCGGGTAGACGAGCTTGGCGCCGACCGCGCAACCGACATAAGGCAGGCCCCAGGCGTTGACGTGGAACATCGGCACGACGGGCAAGATGGAGTCGCGCGCCGAGCAGTTCAGCGCATCGGGCAGCGCGGCGGCGTAGGTGTGTAGCAAAGTCGAGCGATGGCTGTACAGCACGCCCTTCGGGTTGCCGGTGGTGCCCGAGGTGTAACACAGCGAACTGGCGCTGTTCTCGTCGAAGTTCGGCCACTCGAAACGATCGCTCGCATCGGCCAGCAGTTCCTCGTAGCACAGGAGGCCGGGTATCTTTGTCGAGGCGGGCATGCGGGCGCGGTCGGTCATCGCGACGAAGGCCTTGATCGTCGTCACACGCGAAGCGATCGATTCGACGATCGGCAGGAAGGTCAGGTCGAAGAACAGCACCTGGTCTTCGGCATGATCGGCGATCCACACCACCTGGTCGGGGTGCAGGCGGGGATTGAGCGTGTGCAGCACTGCGCCCGAGCCGGAGACACCGTAGTACAGCTCCATGTGGCGGTACCCATTCCACGCCAACGTGGCGACGCGGTCTCCGAACTTGATGCCGCGCTGTGCCAGTGCGTTGGCCACGCGGCGCGCGCGGGAGGCCAGTGCGCGGTAAGTGGTGCGATGAATATCGCCCTCGACGCGACGGGACACGATTTCCTGTTCGCCGTGGTGGCGTTCAGCGTGCGTTAACAGGGTGGAGATCAGCAGCGGTTGCTGCATCATCTGTCCGTTCATGATGGGTGCTCCTTGATTCGTAGTCATTCAGGCTGGAAGCCGATGGCCTTCAGGTTGGCGGCGTGCCTGTCGGACGCCGCGCGCAGCGACTTCGACAGCTCGTCGGGCGTCAGCGGCTGGCCGATGTCCTGACCCTGTTCCCTGAAGCGCTCGATAACCTTCGGCTGTTGGAGCACCTTCAGCGTGGCCTCGCGGACCTTTGCTTGCACATCGGCCGGCACGTCGGGCGTGGTCCACAGGCCCATCCATGCGATGTCGCCGATCTTCGGATAGCCGAGTTCCGCGAAGGTCGGCACGTCGGGCAGTGCAGCCAGCCGCTTTGGTGTGCCGACGGCGAAGGCCTTCAGCTTGCCGGCTTTGATCAGAGGAACGGAAGTCGCCGGGCCGTCGAACATCAGCGCCACATGGCCACCCATCACGTCCTGGAGCGCCGGTGGCGAGCCCTTGTAGCCAACATGCGTCATGTCCAGGCCGGCCAGCTTGTTTAACTCTTGCCCCATGGTGTGCGACATCGTGCCGCTGCTGTACGAGGCGTAGCTCACATTGCCGGGGTGGGCCTTCACATAGGCGATGACTTCCTTCAAGTTCGATGCCGGCAACGACGGCGTGCCGACGAGCAGCAGGCCGGTTTGGGTGAGCTGGGCCAAAGGCTTGACGTCCTTGAACATGTCGAGGCGGGTCTTGACGACATGCGGGATCTCGGTGACCAGGCCATTGACGCCGACCATGAAGGTATAGCCGTCGTGCGGCGATTGCAGCAAGTCCTGGAGGCCGATGGCGCCCATGGCGCCGGCCTTGTTGTCGACGATTACCGGCTGTCCAAGGAGCGGCACGAGGCCTTCGGCCAAGGTGCGCGCGACGATGTCGGAGGTGCCCCCCGGGGGCGCGCCGACGATCAGGCGGAGCGGCTTGCTGGGCCAGCCCTGGGCCAACGCGGTGGGCGCCATGGCCAGCAGGGACGCGGCCGCAAGGGCGCCGAGCATCGCGCGGCGCAGGGGTTTCGTGAGTTGTTGCATCTGTGTCTCCGGAAATTGGTGTGTGTGTGTGTGCTCGGGCCGAGCGCGGGGTCAGTTGGTTGCGTTGCGGAGGTCGACCTCAATGCGGCCGGCATGCACGCGAACGGGGTAGGTGCGCAACGCAAGCCCGCCGCATGCGCCGTGGATACAGCCGCTTGCAAGGTCGAAGCGCAGGCCGTGTGCGGGGCATTGGATCGTGGTGCCTGCGAGAGCACCTCTGGCAAGCGACGCGCCGGCGTGCGGGCAACTGTCCGCGATCGCATGCACCGTGTCCTCGACGAGAAACAGCGCAATCTCGTGCCCGTTACGGCGGGCAAAACCGCGTCCGCGCTCGCTCAGCTCGTGCACTCCAAGCAGGTCGGTCCACCGGGGTGCCGCGGAAGTCGGGTCGTGGGAGATCGACATGCTGTTGTCCTCGTGAATCGGCGCCGCGGAGACATCGTCCTCAGGCGGCGACGCGCATCGGCACGCCGCGCTGGCCCTGCGCGCGGCTTGGCGCGAATCCGATCCGCGCCAGCGTCTCTTCCGTGCTTCGGTAGGTCTCGCCGATCCGGTAGATGCTGCGCGCCTCGTCTCCACTGGCGATGTCGCGGTTCAGAACCCGCGCGATGGCCACCATGGCCTCGATCTGCTGGACCGAGGTCATGCGCTCGCCGGTCGGCCCGAACAGCGTGTCCTCGATGCCCACGCGTACGTGCATGCCCATCGCAATCGCCATCGTGTTGAGCGGGATCACGTTGCGGTTGAGGGTCTCGATCGTCAGCGTCGCGCCATCAGGCGTGCGGCGCACGAACTCCATCATGTCGGCGGGATTTACGCCGGCCGCACCGCCGCCGATCGCCACGTAGTTCAGGATCAGCGGGCCCATGTACACGCCGCGCCGAATGAATCGCTCCACCGTCTCGAGCTGGCTCAGATGGGCGAGCATGAAGTGCGGCTGGATGCCATTGGCTACCAGGCGGCGGATGTGCTCCTCGTGCCAGGAGGGGTTGGAGGGCACGATCATGTCGCGGTACGCCGCCTGCATGGCCGGATTGGCGAGCGACGTGCCCGCCACGTCGGCCTCCGTCATCAACTCCATGATATTCATCTGCGAAGTGTTGATGGCGACGGTCACCTGGTCGGGGCGCGGGTTCAGCTCGGTGAGCATGTGGCGCGTGTCGTCGTTCATCCACTTGGCTGCTTGGCCGTCGTCCTCGGGGGCGAAGGAGATCGAGCCGCCCACCTGCAGGATCATCTTGGGCACGGCTTCGCGCAGCCGCGCCAGCATTTCGTTGAACTTGGACAGACGCTTGCTGCCCTTGCCGTCTTCTTCACGCACGTGCACGTGCAGTACGGTGGCGCCGGCGTTCCAGCAATCGACGGCTTTCTGAACCTGGGCGTCCATCGACACTGCGATGTCGTCGGAGTCGCTGGCGTCCCACTGGGGGCCGTAGGGCGCGACCTGGATGACCAGGGGTTGCTGGTTTTCGGGGAGGAGGGAGTCGTCGAGGAATTGCATGGTGTTTGTCCTTTGGTGGTTTAGAAAAATGGAGCGCTGAAGGTGCCGGTCAGCGTGTCGATGCGGACGCCAGTTCGTCCAACAGGATGGGAGTGGCGAGGCTCATGGTGTGGATGCCCAACACGCTCACGCACTGCAGAACGGCGGTGATTTCTTCCTTTGTGGCGCCGACTTCCAGCGCCTTGCGGATGTGGCGGCGTACACCCGGTGCGTACATGTGGGTGCACGAGGCGTCGACGGCGATGGAGATGAACTCAATGGTCTTTGCGTCGAGCACGCCCGAGACCATGGGCGTGATGCCCATAGCCATGAACTTCTCGGTCCAGGCGGGGTCGAGTTCGGCAAAGGGTTCCCAGTTGGGGTTCCAGTTGCCACTGCTGCGCAGGCGGTCGCAAACCGGCGTGGGGGTGGGTGCGTTGTCGTGGTCCATCGGGTGTGTCTCCTGAGGTTGTCGCTGCCCGTGGGCTTCACCCGTCTGCAGCTGATTCGGAAGGTGAATTGTTTCGGGCAAGGGGATATGCGGATTGACCCGATGTGACAGCTGCTTAACCTGACGTGACACATCGTGTTAACCCTATGTCCAAGCTCGTTCGCAGTGCCAGCCTGACCAACTACCCCGAGGTGGCGCGTGCGGTCGGGCTCGATCCTTTGGCCCAGCTGGCCGCCGCAGGGCTAAGTCCGGCTTGCCTGCACGACCCCGACATGCGCATACCGAGCCATGCGGTGCGAGACGTCCTGGAGGCATCGGCGAGCGCCAGTGGCGTGGACAACTTCGGCCTGCGCATGGCCGAGACGCGGCAACTCTCGAACCTCGGCGCGGTGGCGCTGGTGGCGCGCGAGGAGCCGACGGTGCGGCGCGTCGTGCGGGCGATGATGCGCTACAGCCACGTGCTCAACGAATCGTTGTTCGTGGAGCTGGAAGAGGCCAATGGCATCGCCGTGATGCGGGAGGAATTTCTCGTCGGCCAAGGCGGCTCATCGCGACAGGCAACGGAGTTGCTTGTCGGGGTGATGTTCCGGAATCTGAAGTTCTTCCTCGGGCCGGCATGGAACCCTTTGCAGGTCTGCTTTTCGCACTCGCCGCCGCGCGATCCGGGCCTGCACTTTCAACTCTTTGGGTACGGCGTCTACTTCGGACAGGATTTCAACGGGATCGTCTGCACGACTAGCGACCTGGATGCGCCGAACCCGATGGCCGACCCTGTGATGGCGCGCTACGCACGCCAGGTTCTCGAGGCTTCCGCCGCGTCGGCGCGCATGAGCGCGGCCGACAGCGTGCGCAACATCCTGCTGGTGCTGCTGCCGTCGGGCCAATGCTCGATTGAGCAGGTGGCGCAACAGTTGGGTGTGGACCGGCAGACCGTGCATCGGCGACTCGTGCGCGAGGGCACGGCGTTCCGGGAGGTTGTGAATACCATCCGTCGCGAATTGGCCGCGCACTACATCGACGACGGCACGCGGCCGCTGTCGCAGATTGCCGAGTTGCTTGGGTTCTCTGCGCCAAGCGCTTTTTCGCGGTGGTACAAGCAGCAGTTCGGCGAGGTTGCTGGACTGCGACGTCGCGTGAACGTCGGCGCGGAGCGACTCGATGCCTGAACGTCGGCTTTGTGGTTACGTCAATGCGCTTTGTAGATGGCTCTTGGGGGCCCGTTGCCGTCCTTTGAGTTCTCGCTTCGAATGTCAGCAAGGCACGCGGGAGCGGTCGCGGGCCCGCACAACCGAAAAAACCAGCGGGGATGGAGTCGCGCGAGAGGCTCAAGCGCCCGACATTGTCTCCGCCGTAACCTCCCAACCGGCGTCGATGCCGCCGGGGAGCATCTGCCCGCGATCTTCGCCGACTTCGGCATCTACTAGCCGGTTGAGCTTCTCGTTCATGGCGAGGACAAGGTCCCGGTTTCGCCCGCCTTGCAAGCCGAGATTGTTCATCTCGCTCGGATCGGCCCGCACATCGAACAGCTCGACATCGTTCAAGCGATAAAGCTCCTCCACCGTCGTGGGTCGGTTGTGCTGCTTCGGCGAAAAATAGCGCGCGAACACGTACTGGCCATCGAACACCGACCGAACCGCGCCGCGCTTCATCATGTCTGGGCGGATGCCCGCGCTCTGCAGTTCGCTTGGTTTGCCGCCCTTTTGCATGTAGTCGACGGCCTTGTTCAGGAAGTCGCCGTCGAGGTAGGCAAACATGTTGTAGTTGAAGAGCGCACCCTCACGCACGGCCGCGAAATCGGCGCGCTCGGGAGCCGCGAGGAGCCCGGAAACATCCTTGCCAGGAAGTCCCTTGACGATGCCGGCCCGCTTGTCCGGAGACACGCCGGTGAGCCCTATCAGCGTTGGCGCAATGTCGACGTGCGAGGTGACCGCCTTGCACTGCTTGCCGCCGGCGAAGACCGGATGGGAAACGATGAAGGGCACGTTGTTCTGCTCGCGGTACGCGACAGCACCCTTGGCGTGCAGTTGGTGCGCGCCGTCCATGTCGCCATGATCGGCGGTCAGGATCACGATCGTCTTGTCGGCCAGCCCCGAGGCGTCCAGCTCGGAAAGAAGCGTCGCAATGTTTCGATCCACATCGCGCATGCAATTCAAGTAGTAGTTGTGCCGCCGGCGCCAACGGGCTTCCTCATTCGGGATGGTGCCGACCAAGGCGTCATGAGCATGCAGAAAATCCCGATGTGCAGGTGGTCGCCCCGGAGCATCGAGCGCCTGCCCGTGACTCGCCGGAGTCCGGTACTCCCACTGCTTCGCGTAAAGCGGGTCGACCGGATCGCGAGCGACACGCTTGATGCCACGCTTCGTTTGAACCTCCGTTCCCGGCGCATCGGTGTTGTAGTACATCACATCGTGCGGGTTGACGAGGTTCACTGCGAGGAACCACGGCTTCTGTTCCGCCGCCAGTTCGCGTCCCTTGCCGCGGAGCCAGTTCACGCCCATCGCCGAGATGATGCCGTCGTGAAGGTAGCCCCCCCTTGTGTGCGCGATGATGTCGCCGACACCGAAGTAATCGGAGAAGCCGTAGGCTTCCATCTCCTGCGTGAAAATCTTGGTCAAGTTGCCGTGCTCATTGACCGTTTCGAACTCCCTTGTCAGGTGCCACTTGCCCTTGTACGCCGTGTAGTAGCCGGCATTCCGGAGCAGGTCACCCAGCGTGGGAATCTCGGTGGACATGCTCTCGATCCAGGGGAAATTCGTGTTGTCGAACATCTTCGTCTGCTGGATGTGCTGCCCGGTATAGATCACCGAGCGGGATGGCGTGCAGACGCACGAGCCGATCCGGTGGTTGACGAACGTCGTGCCTTGCTTCTTCAACCGCTCATGGGCTGGCAGCCGATAGCCGGCCGGAAGCTCGCCCGGGCGGAAATGGCGCTCTTGGTCGACCAAAATGAACAAGATGTTGTAGGGGCCGCTTGCTGCGCCCGCTGACGTCCTTCGAGCGGTGGTGGCGGGTTGACCGCTGACCTTCTCATGTGCGCCAAGACCCAGCGCCATGACTCCCAGTCCAGCCGCACCACCCAGGAACTCCCGCCGCGATGCCGCAGAGTCGATCCGCTTGTTTTGATCCATGGCCACTCCTCGTTAAAGCCAACGGGACGCCGGTGCTCCGGATGAATGCCATGGCACGCAGGGGCCCGTTGACCGAATGAGGGAGCTTATTCCTTATCACGGCGCAACGCCATTGCACCGTGCAGCCTCCAAGGGGGCCCGAAGTCTTGGAGGCGGAGAGAGTGGCGTGGACGGTGACCCCGCAAAGGCAGCATTCAAGCAGACGCGTCGTAGCCGCCGCGGCCAGCGAGCCGCCGCTCATGGCTGCGAGCACCAATTCGTGGCTGTGCCTGACAGCTGACCTTCAGCGTGCCCGCCCGGTTGGCCAACGACCGCTTCTATGAGGACTTGTTTGTCAAGCGGTGTCGGTCAACATATCGATGGATGGTATTTCATGCTGACCTCAGCATCGTGTTGAGTCTACAAACAGGGCTTGGCTCGGG
>NZ_JASZYL010000036.1:0-7867 GCF_030316985.1 Variovorax sp. J31P179
GCGCCGGGGGTGCGGGTTTCAAGGTCGTTCATGATGGTGGCTCCTTTCAATGAATGTCGATGCGTCGCGGCTGGCTCGACGCCCGGCGTTGGATGGTGATGCGCAGGACGCCGTCTCGGTAGGTGGCGCTGAGCGCGTCCGGGTCGGCGTCGTCCGAAAGGGCCATCACCCGACGAAACGGGCCGTCGAAGCGCTCGCTGATATGGACAGCAGCGCTTCCCTCGTTGTTTCCGTCGTTCAGGTGCAAGGGCTCACGATTTCCGGCAATTGTCAGGATGCCTCTGTCGAGGGTGACCTCCAGCGCATCCGGGTCCAGGCCTGGAGCGAAAGCGTAGATCTCCAAAGTCTGGGGCGTCCCTCCGACGTTCAGGGCGGGGAAGCCGCGGCCGAGCCCGCGAATGCTGAGCGACGGATCCAGGGCCTGCTGCATGTCGCGCTGCAGCGATCCATCTCGGCGAACAGGGCGCGCGGGAAAAGCGATCGATACATGGCGAGTACCTCCATTCGGTTGAACAGAGCGCCCGAGGCGTCTCCAGCGCTTCCGATCAGCGAGATAGGAGCTGCCCATGAATTTTCAAGAGCCCGTCGTGGGGGCGTTTTGACCCCCTATCTCGTGGAACGGTGCGCGGCTGCAACGCCCTTAGTCTAGTCAGCTAGAGTTTCGTCAGGGGCCGGGTCTTCCAACTCGTGCAGGTCATACACCCGGTCCCGGGGCGCGTAGATCACCGAGCTCAGCAGGCCGGTCAGTACGAGGCCGGCTAGCATACGGGCAACTTCCGGATCATCGTATTCGCACAGGGGCACCAGCTGCCCCGAGTCCAGCGACAGCTTTCCCGTGAGGCCCAAATAGACGCGCGTCAGGACTACCGGCTCACCCTCGTGCCGAGCTGCAAACTCGAACTCCTCGAGCGCCGGCCGACCCTCCACGGCCACGGCCCCCCACCGAACGACATACGGTGTATCCAGGCACTGACCTGTGAACTTGTCCCCAGCGGGGGAAATGGACTGGACATGGCCGCGGCACAGCGGGGCAGCGTTCGCACTGCCAAGGTGCCTGAGAAACTTGCTCGTCGCCGCATCGAGTTCGGCAAACGCCTTCATGACGGGCTCGGTCTTCAGTTCGAGATCGGTGCTCATAAAAACTCCCCAATCGGTCGAAAATCGTCCTGACTATGCGCTGTAAGAACCGCAGACTTCGAAGAAGGCCTCGAGTTCTGTGGATTTGTCGAAAACGCCATCCGCTCCGAGTTCCAGACATCTTCGCCGAATTTCTGCTGTGGGATAGTTCGTCAGTACAAGCACGTGCTGATGCGGCGATCGGTCCTGGGCGGCACGGAGAACGCTGAGCCCGGAGCCTTCCTTCAGGAAAAGGTCCACGACCGCCAGATCCCATTTCTGTTTTTGCCGATCGAGTGCCTCGATGGCCTCCGAAGCGGTCCCGGCGACCGCGATCACGTGCGCGTCGGCCAGTTCTGCCAACGACGGAATCAGGTTCTCGCGAATTGTCTCGCTGTCCTCGATGAGGATGGTGTTGAGCGGCATCGGGGTACGCCAGCGGCGCTCGGTAAAAATCGCCACGTCAGGCCTGTTAGCGCTCGCGATTAGCGCAGATCGTCCCCCTGGCCGCTGTAGGTCAACCGCCTATTCGAGCTACCGATGCGCCCGGATCAATGTGCGGCGCACTCTGCGGCGGCGGCTCCCGGTCCGAACCTCCGTTTGAAACATCGCTGCCTTGGGCAGCCTGCTCAAGGGAGTCGTTCACCTCATCAAGCAGTTCTGCCGATTTGGTCAACTGCTTCTGAAGTTCGCTGGCCTGCTCAACCGCGCAGTCCACGTCCGTGACGTTATGTTGGGAAAGTTCTTCCTTGAGGACCGCTTGCACGACCAGGAGATCATCGGCTACCTTCTTGACCTCCTTGGTGGCATCTTTGTTCTTGTCGAGCGCCTCCACGATCGTTGACGTGGATGGTGTTTCAGGCTGATTGGTTTCGTCCATCTTTTCGATCCTCGTTAAGTCGATAACGCCCGCCACCGACCCGGAAATGTACGTCAATCTCTCGTGCCCTGGCAGAGCGGATGCACCCGCCGCTCCGGAACAGCTCATCGCTGAGATAGCTGTCGCTCGGCATGCCATACCGGCAACCAATATGGCGAGGGATGCACCGGGGTACCGATTTTCCCAGGCCAACAAAGATTGCGTTGATCCATGGGGCGAGGTTTCGGCTCGGCCAAGTCGTAGACCCGGTCCCGGGCGCATAGATCACCGAGCTCGCATTCCGGCCAGCGTGGATCCCAAAGCTGGCGAGTGACCCTGCGAACGGGACGAAAAAAAGCCGGCTCAGGGGAGCCGGCTTTTCAGAGGAGTTACTGGGGCTCAGTAACGACCACCGCCGTAGCCACCAGTGCCATAGCCAACGTCCGAGCGCTTGGCTGCACTGTAGCCGGCCGCGCTGTAACCACCCGAGCCGCTACTCTCTTCGCGGGGGCGGGCCAGGTTCACGACGATCGAGCGTCCATCGACGGACATCCCGTTCAGGCCGGTGATGGCGGCTTGGGCGACTTCGGCAGAAGCCATTTCGACAAAGCCGAAGCCCTTGGAGCGGCCGGTCTCACGGTCCATCATGACCTTAGCTGAGGCGACCCTGCCAAACTCGGCAAAGTTGCTTTCCAGGCTGGAATCAGTCACGGAATAGGGGAGGTTGCCCACGTAGATTTTCTTGCTCATGGAAAGAGCCTTTCTGAATGAAGGCGCGCAACGAATGTCGCGCCGCTGGAACACGGGTGTGCGGATCGGAAGTCCGCACCAACTGGCAAGGGTGTATGGGATCTGCGGCAGCAGATCATCAGCACGCAGGGGGGTGTGCCATGCACGTTTGCAGCCAGCCCTGGGTGACTGCGAAAAGCCGGGCGGCTTCGCGCGAGGCAAAGGCTTTGTCGAAACGGAAGACTCGGCAGTAGCTGCCGTTACCCTGGGAACGATGGACCGAGAAGGAGGCGCGAAAGCGGCCACAGTCGGTCTGATGTGTCGCGGGCGAAACGACGTACTTGCCCATGGAAATGGCGATGTTAGGAATCTAATTCATTCTGGATCGCAGGCTTGTATCAACCTGCGCTGAGCATCTAGGAACTCGATTGGCTGCAGCTCTACAGACCAACAGGGCGACAAAGGTCGCAAACGCTGCCTGCATGGGGCATTGCCGCCTCTGAGCAGGCGTCGCGGTCACTGACGAAAGGTCGCCGTGACTGCAACAAGACGTATTATATCACCGCTTTGCATTTAAGAGTCAGTCATTATTCTATTTGGTGTTAAGTGGGCGTCATTTCGGATGCGCCACGGGCTGCGCGTCGTGCGCAAAACTCGATGCATCTCAAATCCTAGAGCCCGGTCGTATTCGCGCTTTCGTGGTCGCCAGGGAGGCCAGGGCCAGCAGGCCCCAAGGAAACAGAAGAAAGGGCACCCCTCTCCGGCGCAGCATCAGCCCGCTGATCTGGCGGCGACTTCTGGTGCGCGGCGATACCAGCGTCGCCCGGCTTCACCGGATCCTACAGATCGCGTTCGGCTGGCAGGACATGCACCTTCATCGCTTCGAGATTCGCGGTCGCGAGGACGGAGTCCATCAGGAGGGCGGCGTGTTCTTCGACACCGACGCGCACGAAGTCCTGATCGGACAACTGAAGCTGCGGCGCCTTGAGCGATTCCCTACGAATACGAGCAGCTGGATGCCTGCCTGTCCGACCGCAGGGAGGGCCACCGGGCAGCAGCAGCCAATTCAAGGTGCCAGGGCGGGCAGAGTAGCGGCGCATGCGGACGCCGGACGGGGTGAATTTCGTCGTTTCCATGTTTCAGTATGCGGCGGCCCCGGTGGCCCTGGCAGGAACCGACCCCTAGGTCTCCGAACGACATCGAAACACCACCACTGATCGGCAGGTTGAATTCCCCCCGCCTTGCTGCCGCTGCGGCACCCGCTGCATGTGGCCAAGGCGGCTGCCTCGGTCGACCAGCTGTCGGGAGGCCGGCTGGTATTGGGTGTGGCGTCGGGCGACCGGCCGGTGGAGTTCCCGGCCTTCGGCGTCGACATCGAACGGCGCCCCGTCCTGTTCCGCGAATACTTCGAAATGATCCGCCACGTACTGGAGCGCGAGTACCCGACGTTGACGTCGACGGCCGGTGTGCTCGCCGCCAACGCCGACCTCGTGCCCAAGCCGGGAGGACGCCTGCCGATGCTCGTCACCGGAAACAGCGGGCAGCCGCTGCCGTGGATCGCCGGGCATGCAGACGGCTGGATCACCTATCCACGCGGTATCGACCTCCAAGCCAAAACGGTGGCACGCTGGCGCGGCGAGGTCCATGCTGCCAGGCCGGGCGCCTTCAAACCGTTCGTGCAATCACTTTACGTCGACCTCGCCAACGATCCGCGCCTGCCGCCGACGCCCATCCATCTCGGGTTCAGGGCGGGGCGGCACTTCCTGCTGCGCTTTCTCGACTCGCTTCGCGTGGTCGGCGTCAACCACGTCATCCTCAACCTCAAGTACGGCGCGCGGCCGGCATCCGAGGTGCTCGAGGAGATCGGCACCGACGTGCTGCCGGCCCTGGCCGACGCGCAGGGCGACAAGCCTGTTGGCGGCGAGTTGGAACCTAGCGGTGCTGAGGTCAACGACACGCTCGCGCCGCAGCATTGAGGCCGTCCCCCTCGGGAGACCACCGACAAAGCGCAGCTTCGTCTGCCTTGCCTCCAATCTCGGGGCGGGGCGGGGCGGGGCGCGGCTCTGGCGATGCCGTCGGTGACTCAGTTGGGGCAAGTACCGCTGCACGCGAAGTGCCCATCTGGCTCGGTCGAAATTGCGCGCAACTGGCCATGTTCGCCGGGCGCTTGACTGCCGAGAATCGAAAGCTTGACCCGAGGCGGCGACACACTCGCGCGACATCTGGCCGCCACGCCGCCGCGGGCAGTCCCACGTCAGATGAAAACAACCGAAATGCTCGAGCTCGAACGGGCGCTGCACGCGATCGAACTGATCCTGGCCGCCCGCTACGGCGACCATGAATTTGCACCCTGGTCCGGCCCCACCAATCTGGGCGACCTGCCTCCGCCAGCGCAGGAGGTCGTCATCCGCAGGGTCGAGGAGGCCAACAAGGCATCCCAGGAGCGCGCAGCCATTCATTTCTGCCTGACATCCGCCGCCAGGCTGCTGACGGTGACACAACTCCTCATGACCGAACCCGTCTACCGGTCGCCCGAGCATCACGCCCGGCGGCTACGTGAGCTGGTGGACGAGATCCGCACCGGGGCGCGGTCCGCCCTCCGGGCCGCGCTGATCCTGCTGGGGCGGGATCCGGGCTTGGACCGGTCCGTCGATGCGGCCATGCCACAAACTGCCGGCAGGAACACTTGAGCCGAACGGGCAAATATCAATGATGCCGAATCTGCGCGGCAGATACGGGGCTCACGCACCCATGGTTCATGCGTCGCCCAGATTTGGTTTTCGGGTCGATGGCCCGAATCCATGCCCTCGCTCCCGGCGTGCGGCAGCACCAGGCGGCCCGGCCCGTGCGGACGGACGCCGGCCGCGCGGTGGCATGCACCTACACCATACTCCCTGTCTGACCAGCGCCGCGGCTCGTGGGGCTTTGAACAGCTGGCGGTGCACTATGGAAGTCTGCGAAAGACGACTCGGCGGCCGCGCGACGCACGGGCAGCCATGATCACGCGCTACGAGCGCTATGCGAACGAGATCGCGGAGCTGATTTGCAGGGGGCCTTGCGGCCCGGCGACCGCAAGCCGCTACCGGCCAAACACCAATGACCGCGAGGGCCTCGTGATGCATTGCGGCTCCTTCTCCAAAGTCCTCGCGCCCGGCTATCGCGTCGGTTGGGTCGCCGGTGGCAGGTTTGCCAGGCGGATCGAGCATTTGCGGATCATGCACACGCTCTCACCGGCAACTCCCTCAATGGCCGCGATCGCCAGTTATCTCGCGGAGGACGGCTAAGACCGGCACCTCCGCCGGATGCGGGCAACGCTAGCCCGCTATAAGGCCGCTGCGTTGGATGCGATCCGCAACGTCCTTTCCACGCTCGACACGCGTCGCCATCCCGGAAGGCGGCTACTTCCTGTGGCTCCAGTTGCCGAGAAAGGTCGACGCGCCGGAGCTGCATCGACTCGCGCTTGCCCACAACATCACCCTGGCGCCCGGCCCCATGTTCTCACTGGACCGGCGCTTCCTCCCCGCAGTCCGCAAGTGGGTGAGTTGGCGGTTCGACTTGCCGCGAGCTGATCGCGAATTTCCGAGGTCGAACCTGAGGTGCCTGGTGGCGACGCGCGCCGCCGGCACAGAAGCGGCTCGGCCGCTCTCACTCAGCTTCAGAAAGGTCCCCCTCGTTTGGCCGGGAGGTCGAGCTCAAGTGGCGCCGTGGGCGCGAAGTGCTCGTCGTCGACCTGTTTCTGGAAATCCCATGCGACCAATCTGTAGCCCGCTGCGTCGTTGGGCTAAATCGTGACGCATCGGCCGGCTTTCAATTCGTTGGCTGCGTATTGCAGCGCATCCTCCATTCGTGCAAACGAAGTCGCTGCACGGCTCTGCTCGTTCTTCATCGCACTCAGTCCCTTCCCGTCAACAGCAATCCGGCTTCGTAAGCCGGCGCGCCGCCATCTTGATCTGGTCGAGCAACGCCTTCGAACGCTCTGCGCTATCCCTGAGCGTCAAGGATTCGGGCTGGGCCATCAGCTGATGCGCAACACCCATGAGCATCTTCGATGAATCGAGAATCCTCTGTACCGCCCTCCGGTCCTGAGCGGTGACATCCGTTTCGAATGCATCGCCGCTCTTGCACCGGTCGAGCATGACTTCTATCAAATGGCGGGCGGTTGCCATGTCCATCACTCCAGGGGTTTTCATTTCCAACTTTCAACGCCGAATCAGGATCGCCCGGCAACGAATCGCAAATGATGGGAGTGTTACTGCCAGGCACCGGCTGCATAGGGTCAGTTCCCGCGCATTTGGACGGTCCAGTTCGGGGGAGGAGCGCCGCCGACGGACTGGCCCGGTCGAACCAGCACCGACTGAACCTGTTCGGCGCAGGCCGGGTTGCAAACAATCGGAACGCCGGAGATTGAACGGTTTCTTCACACCCGAGACAATGCTATTCAAACTATTCAGGCGCCCGCGCGCGGCCGCAGCATGCGATGTCGAGGCGAACGAGCCGGCCCTTAGCGAGGCCATGCACGTCGAGACGAGCGGCTTCGTGACCTACGCCCTGCTGCTGGACGCCCAGAAGCGTGTCAAGGGCTACAAGCTCGCGTGGCGCATGGCGTTGCCTCACGGCGAGCCGAACGCCTTCGAGAACTTGCGGGCGCTCCTCTCCTGCATCGCGACGAACCTCAATCCTCCCAACACCGGCTGGCGCCTTGGGAGGCTTCTCCTCTTCTTCGACGTGACGGTCAACGGCCTGTTCCTGAATGAGTTGCAGGCCTTGCCACCGGAGAACGTCGTCCTGTGCATGGGTCTCGACAACCTGATGGATGCGGACATCCGGTCGACCCTGCTGCATCTTCACACGCAGGGCTATGGCTTCATGCTGTGCGGCGCCGAGGTGCTGCCCGGAGACCTCGAGCTGTCCTCCATCCTCACCTACGTGGATGTGGGTGACGGTCGTCCCGAAATCGCCGCGAGCGTCCGGCGCGAGCAGCCGCTTGGGACGCCGGTCATTCAGCCCATTGCCACCCGCATGGCGACCTGGCAGGACTTCGACGCTTGCGCTGCGCGTCGCCTTGATGTTTTCGTGCAGGGCAGCGAAGCGATCGTCCCCACGACGCAAGCGGGGGCCACCTTGCAGCCGGAAGCCATGCTGATCGTCCGTCTGATGCAGGCG
>NZ_JASZYL010000037.1:0-5169 GCF_030316985.1 Variovorax sp. J31P179
CTTGGCTGAATCCTGCGAGGTTGACGCCAGCGAGGCGGCGCATTTGTCCGAGTCGCTCTTCATTAGCGCGGAGAAGGTGAACGCCGCGCACCTGTCGGCACTGGCATGGGCGCAGGACATGGCCCCTGTGGAGTCAGCCTGCAATTGGGCAACTGGTTTCTGACCTGCTCGGCTCCGTGAGTCGCGCCGCGTGCCCGTGCAATGCCTGTACCTGGCCTGCAATACATTGATGAAACTGACCCTTGGCGGAGTGCCCGATCGGGCTCACATTGATGTTCCCATGCTCATACCAGTGACCCTACGGCCCGATTTGACCTTTTACGGATTGGTCGCCCTGCACGCCAAGGAGGCCCTGCGCGATTGCCAGTGCGAAGGTCGGCCGTACTCTCCGATCGCGCATTGAGCACCGCCTGGGCACTGCGATAAAGGCCGTCACGAGCGGTCGGCCGACCCGACGAGTTCTGGCGGTCGGGGCGAGGGCATGCTGCCTTTGCCACTGTCGCCATGGCTTGCGCCATACGTGCCCGGGCAGGGGGTGACTCGCGGCCACCCGTACTCTCGCCCCATCATCGCCCTTGCGAACAGGTAGTTGTTCCTCGCGCATTCGCTGCAGTGATCGAGGTCGACATGGCCGTGGCAATCACAGGGAAACGCGAGCGTCCGGCCCAGTTGGTGCAGCGACTGGAACCGCAGCTCGAACGCGACGGCGTTGTGCATGTATGTCTCATCGGTCATGGTTGCCTCCTGATGGATCAATGGGTTCGGCTCGACGCCTCGCGCGCGCTCGTCCGGAATACCTTCGGCGTGAACCCGGTGTAGCGATGAAAGACGCCGGTGAAGTGGCCTTGCGTGCGAAAGCCCACATCAGCGGCCACTTCGGTGATCGGCGAGTCGGTGCCGGCCAGGAGCTCCTTGGCGCGTTGGATGCGCTGCAGCAGGATGTATAGGTGCGGCGACTGTTCCGTCGATTGCTTGAACATCCGCGCGAAATGAAAGGGGCTCAGATGCACTTCAGCGGCCAGCTGTTCGACGCGGATCGTCTCGCCCAGATGCTCGGCGATAAAATTGCGGACGCAGCGCATCTTGTGGGCCGCCAATCCACCAGTCGACATGGCCCTTGCAGGTCCCGCGGCCACATAGTTTCTGGCGACGTGCGCAGCCAGCAGGGCGGCCAATGAGTTCAGGAAGCTCGCCGCCAGCCGGTGGCTCGGGAATTCTCGGTCGACAGCGTCGGCGACTTCGCGGATCAGCGAATCGGTCGCTGCATGGGGTTCGACGAAGCTGAATTCGTCGCTGCCCAGCGCGGCTCGGGCCGTCTCGCTGAAGAAGGGCTCTGCGATGCTGAGGATCAGCGTGTTGGAGCCGGGACTGTCTGCGAGGGAATAAGGGAGCGCTGGCGGAACAACGGCGACACCGCGCCGCAAGAAGAACAACCCGGTGCTGATCGGCGAACCCGGTGTCGGGAAGACCGCGATCGTCGAGGGCTTGGCGCAGCGCATCGTGCAGGACCAGGTGCCCGACGTGCTGCGCGGGAAGCGGGTGATGGAGCTCAACGTCAACAGCATGGTCGCGGGCGCCAAATACCGCGGCGAATTCGGGGAGCGCGTCAAGCAGGTGCTCGACGAGATCATCGACAGGCAGGACGAGCTGATCATCTTCATCGACGAGCTGCACACCATCGTCGGCGCGGGTGCCGGCGGCGGCGAGGGCGGACTGGACATCGCCAACGTGTTCAAACCCGCGCTGGCGCGCGGCGAGCTTCACCTGATCGGCGCGACCACGCTCAACGAGTACCAGAAGTACATCGAGAAGGATGCAGCGCTCGAGCGGCGCTTCCAGCCGGTGATGGTGCCTGAGCCCAGTATCGAGGACACGATCGAGATCCTGCGCGGCCTGCGCGATCGCCTGGAAGCGAACCACAAGGTGAAGATCAGCGAAGGCGCGATCGAGGCCGCCGCCAAGCTCTCGGCACGCTACATCGCCGCGCGCTTCCTGCCTGACAAGGCGATCGACCTGATCGACCAGGGTGCGGCGCGGGTGCGCATCCATGCCAGCTCGCGGCCGCAGGAACTGCAGCACATCGAGGCCAACGTTCGCAAGCTGCGCCAGGAGCAGGACGCCACCGGCGCGGCCAAGCAGTATGACAAGGCCAAGGACCTGGGCGACCGCATCAAGGCCGACGAGAAGACGCTCGCCGACGCCACTGCGGCCTGGAAGAAGCGGCGTGGCATCAGCTCTTCCGAAGTGAGCGTGGAGGATGTGGCGCAGATCGTCGCGGCGCTGACCGGCGTGCCGGTGTCCGAGCTGACCACCGAGGACCGCGAGAAGCTGCTCCAACTCGAAGACCGGCTGCGGGAACGCGTGGTCGGCCAGGAGGAGGCGGTCCACGCGGTCAGCGAAGCCGTGCGCCTGGCGCGCGCCGGGCTGGGCGAAGCAGGCAAGCCGACCGCGACCTTTCTTTTCCTCGGCCCCACCGGCGTCGGCAAGACCGAGCTGGCCAAGGCCTTGGCGACGACGGTCTTCGGCAGCGAGGAGTCGCTGGTGCGCATCGACATGAGCGAGTATTCCGAGCGGCACACGGTCGCCCGGCTGGTCGGCGCGCCGCCGGGCTACGTAGGCTACGAGGAGGGCGGCCAGCTCACCGAGCGCGTGCGGCGCCGGCCCTACAGCGTGGTGCTGCTCGACGAGATCGAGAAGGCGCACTCCGAGGTGCACAACATGCTCCTGCAGCTGTTCGACGAAGGGCGCCTTACCGACGGCAAGGGGCGGGTGATCGACTTCACCAACACCATTGTCATCGCCACCAGCAACCTCGGGTCGGACGTGATCCAGCGCAACCTCAAGGCCGAAGATCGCGAAGTTCTCGAGTACCCGGCGCTGCGCGACCGGTTGATGGAACTGCTGCGCCACCACTTCCGGCCCGAATTCCTGAACCGGGTCGACGAGGTCGTCGTTTTCCACGCGCTGGGCAAGCCGGAGATTCATGCCATCGTCGGGCTGCAGCTGCAGCGCGTGGCGCGCACGGCGGCCGCGCAGAACGTGCAGCTCGAGTTCGACGACTCGTTGGTCGACCACCTGGCGGAGATCGGCTACGACCCCGAGTTCGGCGCCCGAGTGCTCAAGCGCAAGCTGCGTTCCGAGGTCGAATCGCGGCTGGCAACTGCCATGCTCAAGGGCGAAGTGTCTGCGGGTCAGAGCGTGAAACTCGGCTACGACCCGGTCCAGAAGGCGCTTCGCATCGACAAGATGCCCGACGGGACGGCACCGAGTGCGAAGCGGCGCGCCGCCGCGACGAAGACGAAAGCGCAAGAAGAGGCGGAAGCGGGGAGGGAAGCTGGCACGGTGGCGGCCTGAGCGCTGCGCGACGACGGCCCGAACGGCGTGTTGAGGCGAGCTCGATGAGCTGGCTGCACCTGATGATTCACTTTCCCGAGGCCCGATGCAGCCATTTCGTCGAACGTCAATCCCGGCGTCTGCAGGGCGCCCCAGGTGTAACCTTTCTGACGGCGCCGTTGACTTGCAAACTCTCGCCAATCGGAGCCAACGATGTCAATGCCCAGCCCGGAGCGCGAGCGTATCCCGCAGGCCCCGGAAGAATGCAGCTGGGTCATCGCCGACCCCGTCGGCGCGGCCACCAAGCTGGGCAAGCGCACATCGCTGCAATACAAGATGCAGAAGCTCGGCATCGCGCGCAATTGACCGCGCTGTGGTCGAGCTTGCCCAATCCCTCGAGCTGCGCAGGCAGCGGCTCAGGCCGCCTCCTGCCTGCCGCGCACCAGGTGGCGGTAGCGCAGGTTGAGCAGCACGTAGCAGATCATGGTCGCCGTGATGCCCACCAGCATGGCGCCGACCCCGAGCGGCAACATCAGCACGAGTGCCGTCAGCGCGAACACGGCGGCGGTGTTGGACAGCAGGTAAGGCCGCAGCTCGGGCACCTCCATGTAGTACCCGTACTGCTTGCCCAGGAAGAACAGCACCGTACCGGCCGCGGCCAGCCGACGGAAGTCGCCCGGGTCGAGGTCGTCCAGGATCGCATGCCGGATCAGCGAGGCCAGGATCGCCAGTCCGATGAACAGGAAGAAGTGCGAATAGAGGATCGATAGCCCGGTCGCCAACTTGCGCTGTTCCAGCAGATGGAAGCTGTCGTAGTAGATCCACCAGATGGCCGACACCATGACGAATCCGCTGACTGCGGCGATGACGTTGGATCGGTTCCAGGCGATGTCCGTCAGCGCCGCCGAGATGCTGATCACCGATTCGCCCAGCATGATGATCGTCAGGCACCCAACTCGTTCGACCAGGTGTGCCGTGTGCGCCGGCACGACGTGCAGCCTCCGGGTCCGCAGCACCAGGGCCGCCATTTCGAACACGATTCCGGCATAGAAAACCAGGTAGCGCCACGGTGGCTTCATCAGCACCGAGGAAAGGCTGATCGCAGCACCAACGGCGAACACGGTGCCCACCGTCGAGGCGAAGCCACCCCCGTCGTGGTGCTTGCGCCTGGAGAAGAAGTACATCCCGGAGATGATCAGCCGCGCCCCACAGTAACAGACTACGGCCAGCGCGTAGTGTTCCTGGGCGCCGGCCGAGCTCTGCGCAGAGATCACGATCAGCAGGAGCATGATCAGCAAGGTGGACAGCCGGTGCTGGCGGCTGTCAGTGTCAAACCGATTCGCGTAGATCGTGTGGCCCGCCCAGATCCACCACAGCGGCAGGAACACCAGCACGAAGTGCAGGAACTGCTGAACCCCGATGTGGCCCTCATGCGCTTCGCTCAGGATCTCGCCGGCGGCGTGCAGGGCAACGACGAAAATCAGGTCGAAGAACAGCTCCAGCCACGTCGCGCGCCGGTGAGGGTCGAAATATCGCAGGTCCTTCACAGGGTCATCATAGGCCTGGAGCCCGGTCCTGCGCGTAGGACGCCAGTGCTGGCCCCGTCCAAGGCGTGCGCCATGCATTGGTCGCAGGTTCATCGTCACCCTTCCACGGCCCATCGTCGGGTGATTGCCCTTTCGGACGACGCCGACCCGGACGCGCTCAGCGCCACCTACCGAGACAGCGTCCTGCGCATCACCATCCAACGCCGGGCGTCGAGCCAGCCGCGACGCATCGACATTCATTGAAAGGAGCCACCATCATGAACGACCTTGAAACCCGCACCCCCGGCGC
>NZ_JASZYL010000038.1:0-3503 GCF_030316985.1 Variovorax sp. J31P179
GTCCTTCGGGGCTGCAACACGATACTTATAGTCAACACCAAAGCTGCTTTGAAAAAGGCATCTTTGTTGTTGATCGAGATCTCTCGGTCAATCGGCTGTTCTTTAAAAATTCATAGAGTCGAATTAGCGTCGCTGGTGGAAACCGCACATTCGTAAAGGTTTAGTGCGGACCGTGCCATCAGCGACATGAATTTTTGATTGCGTCAATTATGAACTTCAATTTCGAATCAAATCGAAAGTATGAAGTACGGCATAACGCGACAGGTGAGAGACCTGTCAATTCCTTGATGTGATTTTGGTTTCTGTGAAGAAACGTCAAAGTTATAGGGTCAAGTGAATAAGAGCACGTGGTGGATGCCTTGGCGATGATAGGCGACGAAGGACGTGATAGCCTGCGATAAGCTTCGGGGAGCTGGCAAATTAGCTTTGATCCGGAGATTTCCGAATGGGGAAACCCACCTGCAAAGGTATCGCATGCTGAATACATAGGCATGCGAGGCGAACCGGGTGAACTGAAACATCTCAGTAGCTCGAGGAAAAGACATCAACCGAGATTCCGAAAGTAGTGGCGAGCGAAATCGGAAGAGCCTGTTAGTGATAGCACAAGACTTAACGGAACAGTTTGGAAAGACTGGCCATAGCGGGTGATAGCCCCGTACGTGAAAAGACCTGTGTGGTACTGAGCTAACGAAAAGTAGGGCGGGACACGAGAAATCCTGTCTGAATATGGGGGGACCATCCTCCAAGGCTAAATACTCATCATCGACCGATAGTGAACTAGTACCGTGAGGGAAAGGCGAAAAGAACCCCGGGAGGGGAGTGAAATAGATCCTGAAACCGCGTGCTTACAAAAAGTAGGAGCCTCGTAAGGGGTGACTGCGTACCTTTTGTATAATGGGTCAGCGACTTACATTCAGTGGCAAGGTTAACCGAATAGGGAAGCCGTAGAGAAATCGAGTCCGAATAGGGCGATCAGTCGCTGGGTGTAGACCCGAAACCAAGTGATCTATCCATGGCCAGGATGAAGGTGCCGTAACAGGTACTGGAGGTCCGAACCGACTAGTGTTGCAAAACTAGCGGATGAGCTGTGGATAGGGGTGAAAGGCTAAACAAACTTGGAAATAGCTGGTTCTCTCCGAAAACTATTTAGGTAGTGCCTCAAGTATTACCGTCGGGGGTAGAGCACTGTTTTGGCTAGGGGGTCATGGCGACTTACCAAACCAAGGCAAACTCCGAATACCGACGAGTACAGCTTGGGAGACAGAGCACCGGGTGCTAACGTCCGGACTCAAGAGGGAAACAACCCAGACCGCCAGCTAAGGTCCCTAAAATTGGCTAAGTGGGAAACGAAGTGGGAAGGCTAAAACAGTCAGGATGTTGGCTTAGAAGCAGCCATCATTTAAAGAAAGCGTAATAGCTCACTGATCGAGTCGTCCTGCGCGGAAGATGTAACGGGGCTAAGCCAGTTACCGAAGCTGCGGATTTGCAATTTATTGCAAGTGGTAGGAGAGCGTTCTGTAAGCCTGTGAAGGTGCGTTGTAAAGCGTGCTGGAGGTATCAGAAGTGCGAATGCTGACATGAGTAGCGTTAAAGGGGGTGAAAAGCCCCCTCGCCGTAAGCGCAAGGTTTTCTACGCAACGTTCATCGGCGTAGAGTGAGTCGGCCCCTAAGGCGAGGCAGAGATGCGTAGCTGATGGGAAACAGGTCAATATTCCTGTACCGATGTGTAGTGCGATGTGGGGACGGATCTTAATAGGTCATCCGGGTGTTGGATATCCCGGTTTAGTGGGAAGTAGGCGTGCATTAGGCAAATCCGGTGCACATATACCGAGGCCCATGATCGAGCCAGCTTGCTGGTGAAGTGACTGAACGAGGTTCCAGGAAAAGCCACTAAGCTTCAGCTACACACGACCGTACCGCAAACCGACACTGGTGCGCGAGATGAGTATTCTAAGGCGCTTGAGAGAACTCAGGAGAAGGAACTCGGCAAATTGACACCGTAACTTCGGAAGAAGGTGTGCCCTATTAGTGTGAAGTGAACAACGGAGCATGAATGGGTTGCAAAAAATCGGTGGCTGCGACTGTTTATTAAAAACACAGCACTCTGCAAACACGAAAGTGGACGTATAGGGTGTGACGCCTGCCCGGTGCTGGAAGATTAAATGATGGGGTGCAAGCTCTTGATTGAAGTCCCAGTAAACGGCGGCCGTAACTATAACGGTCCTAAGGTAGCGAAATTCCTTGTCGGGTAAGTTCCGACCTGCACGAATGGCGTAACGATGGCCACACTGTCTCCTCCTGAGACTCAGCGAAGTTGAAATGTTTGTGATGATGCAATCTCCCCGCGGAAAGACGGAAAGACCCCATGAACCTTTACTGTAGCTTTGTATTGGACTTTGAACAGATCTGTGTAGGATAGGTGGGAGGCTTTGAAGCAGGGTCGCTAGATCTTGTGGAGCCAACGTTGAAATACCACCCTGGTGTGTTTGAGGTTCTAACCTAGGTCCATTATCTGGATCGGGGACAGTGCATGGTAGGCAGTTTGACTGGGGCGGTCTCCTCCCAAAGCGTAACGGAGGAGTTCGAAGGTACGCTAGTTACGGTCGGACATCGTGACGATAGTGCAATGGCATAAGCGTGCTTAACTGCGAGACTGACAAGTCGAGCAGATGCGAAAGCAGGACATAGTGATCCGGTGGTTCTGTATGGAAGGGCCATCGCTCAACGGATAAAAGGTACTCTGGGGATAACAGGCTGATACCGCCCAAGAGTTCATATCGACGGCGGTGTTTGGCACCTCGATGTCGGCTCATCTCATCCTGGGGCTGTAGCCGGTCCCAAGGGTATGGCTGTTCGCCATTTAAAGAGGTACGTGAGCTGGGTTTAAAACGTCGTGAGACAGTTTGGTCCCTATCTTCCGTGGGCGCTGCAGATTTGAGGAAGCCTGCTCCTAGTACGAGAGGACCGGAGTGGACACACCTCTGGTGTATCGGTTGTCACGCCAGTGGCATTGCCGAGTAGCTAAGTGTGGAAGAGATAACCGCTGAAAGCATCTAAGCGGGAAACTCGTTTCAAGATGAGATCTGCCGGGGCCTTGAGCCCCCTAAAGAGTCGTTCAAGACCAGGACGTTGATAGGTCAGGTGTGGAAGCGCAGTAATGCGTTAAGCTAACTGATACTAATTGCTCGTGCGGCTTGACCCTATAACTTTGATCTACATGATCAAGGTGTTATGCCAAGTTGACGCATTCAAGATTCCGATGCCACAAGCATCACAGCTGATTCCAGACTCTATGAATTCGTTGTGCTGACCCCGTCAGCACGACAACCCTTTATGCCTGATGACCATAGCGAGGTGGTCCCACTCCTTCCCATCCCGAACAGGACAGTGAAACGCCTCAGCGCCGATGATAGTGCGGGTTCCCGTGTGAAAGTAGGTCATCGTCAGGCTCTTACAGCCCAAACCGCCCAGCCCCTCAAAAGGCTGGGCGTTTTGCTTTGGGG
>NZ_JASZYL010000039.1:0-3291 GCF_030316985.1 Variovorax sp. J31P179
CTTCGGTGAATGTGTCAGGTCCGCGCATCGGAGCAGGTTTCGTGGGTCTGCAAAGACAACGCCTCAGGCCCAATTTCGGGGGACCATCCGGTGAGGTATTTCAGCAACCTGCTAAAGCGGTAGCCCCCGACTTCTTGGCGACATGATTGAAGGTGTCGTGGACGACTGCGCTTTACGCGCTGCCGAGTGGCAAGTTGAGAATTCCTTCGACTCATTGAAACTCGTCCACTTTCGCTAGGGAAACGCTGATTTATTCACGAATCCCGGCACGGCCTATGCATGCATCTGAGGATCAGATTCTTGAGGCCTGACCGACATGAACCAACGCAGTTTTGCCAGCGCCGAGTACGCATTGAAGAAGAAGCGCACGCGCCGCGAGAAGTTCCTGGCCGAGATGGAGCGCGTCGTCCCGTGGTCGCGGTTGATCGCAGTCATTGAGCCGCTGTACCCCACCAGCGGTCGCGTTGACCGACAGCCCATCGGCGTTCCTCGAACGCTGAGCATGTACTGTCTCCATCCGCAACACGATGGTCAGCGCCCTCCCCTGCAATCAGACGACAAGGGCGATCCACCGCTCGCCACGCAGCCGACCTCGGAAACGGCTGCCGTCGACAAGTGTTCCCTTCCGCTGTGTTCCAAACGCCCCTTTCAATGGGGAACGCCGGCTTCGTAGCACGTGTGCACATGAGCATCCGCAGGCGTCTTGAAACGCTTGCCGGCTCGCACGATGCAGTCGGTCACGGCAACCTGGTCGCTCGCAGCGATGCTGAATCGACTCACCGTATTGCGACCGTCGCCAACACTTAGCTTCCACTGCTTGTCGCCGAGCTCAAAGCTCATGTACAGGTCATCGGGCTTGGCCGTTTCCTGGGCGTACAGGCCCCGCCAGGAACTGAAGGTTCAGCTCATAGCTTCAGGCCTACGCCTGGTCCGTCTCCTCCTTGTCCACGTCCTGCTTGTCGACGTGCTTGAGGGCCGGCTTCTGACCGGGCTGCGGCGTGTGCTCGGCCCCGGGGGCGATCTCCTCGCCGCGATGCTTCTTTTCCTGTTGCACTTTTTTGTCGTGCGCGACATTGCGTGGATCGGTCATGCAGCCACCTTGCACGTGCCCGAGCAAGGTGAGTGTGGGACGAAGCGCCGTCCCTGCAGCAAAAGGGCACCGTTTGGATCGAAGCGGAGGCCATGAGGCCATTGAACCGTCGGCCGAGAGGTTCCGAGCGCATCCCGCGCCTTCGTCTTACAGGAACATCTTGCATTTGCGTCAAGCTGCCTGATCACCAAGGAGAGTTTCCATGACCTCGCAACCAGCACCCGAAACGACCGAAGAGAAAACCGATGAACTGCTGGAGCAGGCTCGCAACGAGGCGCAGCTGCGCGTTGCGGAGGTTCACACCGAGGAAGGCACCGTCAAATCCGAAAAGGCGCAGAACTCGCCGCACTCAGACGATCACGACTAGGACGGGCGGATCAAGGCCCGCGGTCGGGCCCGCGCCGGAGATGTTCGACCGATACCACCATCGCCCCGAATTCCACCGGCCCCGGCAGCGTAGAGCTGAATTCGAACGCCTCGATCGCCGAATGGGCACGAAGCTCGATGTGACGGAAGCTCAACTCAAGGAAGCCGTCACGGCCTTCGGCGATCTCGCCACCGACGCCGAGCTTCACCTGAAGGGCTCGCGCAGCACCACTAACAAGGAGAAGGTCCGCGAGGCGGGGCTTGACGCAAGCGGTCCCTGCCACGCCTCGTCGGGCCAGCCTCGGTCTCGATCGCGCGCGCTGGAACGTCCCCACGCATTCGCGGCCGCATTCGGCGAGGGAAGCTCGCAGCTTGCACGGTATACGCCACGCGATTCAATGCCGTGGAGATCCCCAGTTCTCTGTCGGCCGCATCGCCGGCAGTCGCAAATGGCTGATAACCCCCGCAGGGTCAAGTTCGCAAGTTGGACGTGCAGCGGCACCCGATCGGATCGGCCGCGGCCACTCAGGCTCAGAAAGAAGCCCCTCGTTTGGCCGGGAGGTCGAGCTCAAGTGGGACCGTGGGCGCGAAGTGCGCATCGTCGGCCTGCTTGTCAAAATCCCATGCCACCAACCTGCAGTTCGCGGCGTCGATGGGCCAGACTGTCACGCACCGGCCGGCCTTCAATTCGGCGGCCGCGTGGTGCAGGGCATCCTTGATCCGTGCAAACGAAACCGCTGCACGGGTCTGCCGGTCGAGCCGCTGTGGCATCGGACCGGCCGCGGCTCCTTGATCGAGAGAATTCTTCATAGCAGTCACTTCCTTCATGTCAATGCCAATCCGTCTTGATAGCTTCTTTGAGTGATTTCGTCCGACAACGAATCGCTAGCGAAGGAAGTGTTGTCCGTTGGGCACGGGCTGCACAGGGTCAGTTTGAACGCATTGCATCGGTCCAGTTCCGAGCCAGGGGCGGGCCGATGGACCGGTCCGATCGAATCAGCACGATCTGACTCTGGTCGCCGCAGGCCGGACTGCCAACAATCGTCCTGGCCAGATGCGAACAGCCGGAATGGGGCAGATCGAACTGGTTCATCACTCCAAACATCATGCGATTTGATTTCTTTCGGCGCCCGAGCGACGCTCCGGTGTGCCCGATCGAGGCGCGCGCGCCGGCAGCCAACGAGGCGATGCACCCCGAGTCAGGCGGCTTCGTGACCTATACCCTGCTGCTGGATGCCCAGAAGCGTGTCAAGGGCTACAGGCTCGCATGGCGCATGGCGCATGGCGCCGAGCCAACCGCGTTCGAGAGCCTGCGGGCCCTCCTTTCCTGCGCCGCAACGAACCTCAATCCCCCCAAGACCGGATGGCGCCTTGGCAGCCTGGCCCTCTTCTTCGACATGACAGCCGACGGACTGAGCCTGAAGGAGCTGCAGGCCTTGCCACCGAAGAATGTCGTCTTGTGCATGGACCTCGACGACCTGACGAACGCGAACATCCGGTCGACGCTGCTGCGCCTTCGCGCACAGGGATATGGCTTCATGCTGCGCGGCGCCGAGGCGCTCCCCGAAGACGTCGAGCTGTGCGCCATCATCACCTGCGTGGATGTGGGAGACGGCCGTCCCGAACTCGTCACGAGCGTGCGGCGCGAGCCGCCGCTGGGGACGCCGGTCATTCAGCCCATTGCCACCCGCATGGCGAGTTGGCAGGACTTCGCCGCTTGCGCCGCGCGTCGCCTTGATGTTTTCGTGCAGGGCAGCGAAGCGATCGTCCCCACGACGCAAGCGGGGGCCACCTTGCAGCCGGAAGCCATGCTGATCGTCCGTCTGATGCAGGCG